>CAISYT010000021.1 GCA_903889785.1 uncultured Caulobacterales bacterium | reverse complement strand
CTGGCAGCCGGGCGCAACCCGACCCAACTGGGCCTGCTGGGGCCCGACATCGCCTGGCTAGCCCTCGCGCTTGCCTCCCTGCTTTCGCTGGAGCGCCTTTTTGAACGCGACTATGAGGATGGCGCTCTGGAACTATTAGCCATGGGGCCAGTTCCGCTGGAGGCCGTTTCCTTCGTCAAGGCTCTGGCGCAATTCTTGGCAATCAACGGGCCCCTGGCATTCGCCGCCCCCATCGCGGCCATCGCGCTTGGCGGCCCGGTAAGCCTAGCCCCTATGGCGATCCTGACAGGCCTGCTGGGCGGCGTCGCTTTCGCCTTCGTTGGTGGTCTGGGCGCGGCCCTGGCACTGGGTGCCAAGCGCGGGGGGCTGCTGGTGGCCGTCGTCGTCTTGCCTCTGTTTGCGCCTCCGGTGATTTTTGGAGCCGCGGCCCTCGATACCGTGCGCGCCGGGCAGTCCAGCCTCATGGCCCTGGCCTTACTGGCCGCCTATGCCGCAGCGGCGGTGGCCCTGTCGCCACTGGCCATGGCGGCGGCCTGCCGCAATGCCTTGGATTAGTCATGACCTTCAGCGTAAACAGCCCACTATGACCCTGCCCCGTGCCCTCGATTTTCTGGCGGTTCCCGAACGGTTCATGGCCGTCTCGACATGGCTGGCCCCGGCGCTCGGGGCTCTGGCCGCCGCCTTGATCGTCGCAGGCCTGTGGACCGGCGCTTCGGCCCCACCCGACTATCAGCAGGTTGACACCGTGCTGATCATGTTCATCCATGTTCCCGCCGCCTGGCTGTCGATGTTCGGCTACATCTGCCTGGCCGGGGCCAGTTTCCTGAGCCTGATTTTTCGTCACGCCCTGGCCGACGCGGCCGCCAAGGCCTGCGCCCCACTGGGTGCAGGGTTCACAGCCCTGGCCCTGGCCACCGGTTCACTCTGGGGCCGACCGATGTGGGGCGCATGGTGGGTGTGGGACGCACGCCTGACCTCGGTGCTGGTGCTGCTCCTGTTTTATCTCGGCTACATTGCCCTGCGCGCATCCATCGAGGATGAAGGCCGCGCTGGGCGTGCGGCGGCGATCCTGGCTCTGGTCGGCGCTATCAATCTGCCGATCGTGCATTTTTCGGTGAATTGGTGGAACACGCTTCACCAGGGGGCCTCAGTATTCCGGCCGGGCGGCCCGACCCTGGCGTTGGTCTATCTCATTCCGCTGCTGCTGATGGCTCTGGGCTATATGGCGGCCTTCGGGTCGCTCTGGCTGGTGCGCATCCGCGCCGAATTATGGCGACGCCGCGCCCGCGTCTTAAGCCTACAGGCGGCCGGGCGATGACCGTGCTGGGACTCGACCTCGGCAAGTACGCTGCGTTTATCTTGCCGGCCTACGGACTGACGGCGGGCTTTTTCGTTTGGATCATCGCCGCCAGCCTGACCGCCTCCCGCCGTTGGCGGCGTGTAGCCGAACGCCTGCAGGCCGAGAAGGACGCCGCCGACCGATGAAGCGCCTAATCGCCGCCGCCCCGATCGTGATTTTCGTCGCCTTGGTGTTGGTGTTCGGGCTCAAGTCCCTGCACCGAAATCCCGAAGTGCAGACCCACGCCCTGGTCGGCAAGCCCGTGCCGCGTCTGGCCATGGCCCCGCTCGGCGGCGGTACCCCGCTTGACACCGCGGAGGCTAGCGGAACCACCGGCCCCTATATCGTCAATTTCTTCGCCAGTTGGTGCGGTCCCTGTATCGAGGAGGAACCCGCCCTGCTGGCGCTGCAGGCCCAGGGGGTCAAGATCGTTGGGGTCAACTACAAGGACGCTGCGATGGCGGGTCAGGGTTTTCTCGACAAGTACGGCGATCCCTATGTGGCGCATCTGACCGATCCGGACGGCCGCATTGGCATCGAATTCGGTGTCACCGCAGTGCCGGAAAGTTTCCTGGTTGGCTCCAACGGCTTGGTGCTGGCCAAGGTCAGCGCGCCAATGAGCGAACCTGAAGCCAGGGCGCTTTGGGCCAGGGCAAAGTAGCCGTTAACGCTTTGTTGGGCGGGAGCACCATCCGTCCGCCTGTCTGGCCGCAAAGCCCCTAGACCGCCGCCAATGGTGTGTGCTCGGCCCCCGACGCCGCGTCTTGCCGCGCAGAAAGCTTTTTTCCAGGCCGCCCTGGGGAGCCAAGCTGCGCCGGTGTCCCCCACGCAGGCACCGCTGGCCGCCGCCCCAAGGGCAACGCCGACGGTGCGTGAGACGATCGTTAGAGCCATTCCAGAGGACGCGTCGACGCAGATTCCGCGCCCAGGGTCGTTCCTAAATATCCTGGTCTAGAAACCCAGATCTGGCGGCGGTGGCGCGCTGCCCTCGTCACTGATCATGTGCTTCATGATGAAGGGCGTCTGCAGCAGCGAAAACACAAGGGCCGCACCCATGATCACCAAGCGAAACACCGCCCAACGCGCGTCACTCTGAGTCCGCCAGACGAATTCGTTACAGACGGCGCAGGCCAGGAAGAAAAATGCGTAGCGCACTGTCAGATTACGCCAGGCCGCGTCTGGCATGCTGATCGCATCGCCGAGCACCTTTTTGAGCGGATTCTTGCCCGTGGCCACCCCGCTGAGCAGGCCGATAGAAAGGGCGGTATCGACTACCGTCAGCTTCATCTTCACGAAGGCGTTGTTGTGGAAGATCAAGGTCAGGCCGCCAAACACCATGGCGGCGAGGCCCGCAACCAGCGGCAACGGGGCCAGCCTCCGCTCAGCAATCCAGCCAATCAAAAGTGCCAGGGCCGACCCCCCAACCAGTACCCAGGTGGCGAGTTGGAAATTCTTGGTCACGAGCAGCGCGGCCACGAAGACGATCGGGGCGGCATAGTCCACCGCCATTCGCACCCCAGCGGCCTTCGACTTGGCTTTGGGCTCGGGCGCAGTGTTCATTGGTTTTCCAGTCCCACCAGAGAGCGTGAAAAGGCGATAGCGTCGAAAGCCTGCAGGTCATCTATACCTTCGCCGACCCCGATCAGCTTGATCGGACTGTCAGAGGCTCGGGCCACGGGTACCAACACCCCGCCACGCGCCGTGCCGTCAAGCTTGGTCATGACAATTCCCGAGACGCCGACGGCATTGCCGAAGATTTTCTCTTGGGCCACCGCATTGCTGCCCACGGTGGCATCAAGCACCAGCAGGGTTTCGTGCGGGGCGTCTGGATCGACCTTCTTGATCACTCGGATCATTTTCAAGAGCTCATCCATCAGACCCTGCTTGTTCTGCAGTCGGCCGGCGGTGTCGATCAGAACGACGTCGAAGCCCTCCTCGCGGCCGCGTTCGACCGCCTCGTAGGCCAGGGCGGCGGCGTCCGAGCCCTGGGGTGCCGACATGAAGGTCGCGCCGGAGCGCTCAGCCCAGACCTTGAGTTGCTCCACCGCCGCGGCGCGAAAGGTGTCTCCGGCAGCGATCAGCACCTTAGCACCTTGGCTTCGGAGGTCAGCGGCGATCTTGCCCAAGGTGGTCGTCTTGCCAGAGCCGTTCACGCCGATGAACAGCACAATATAGGGTCGCGGACCGGCCAGTGGCTCGAACCGGCCCTGGCGTGGGATCAGTTCGGCGGCCACGGCGTCGGCGAGAGCCAGCTTCACTTCCTCTTCGCTGGACTCCTTGCCCAATCGAGACTTGGCGAAGGCCGCCGTGACGCTGGCGGCCGCGGCGGGACCCAGGTCGGCCTCGATCAGCATCTCTTCAAGCCGGTCGATCTGCGTCTGGTCGAGCGGCTTTCGAGCCACGACCGAGACCACCGACTCCGTAATCTGTTTCGAGGAGCGCGATAGCCCCTCGGTCAGCCTGCTGAACCAGCCTTTTTTCTCACTCATGCGCGGTGTTTAAACGGCGGGACGCAAGCATGCCAAAAAGAAAGCAAGAATTGGGGCAAAGAATAACCATGTTGCCGATCGCCACCGCCCTGACCGTGCTCGATTTCGCCGCCATGGCGGTGTTCGCCGCCACCGGTGCCCTGGCGGCAGCGCGCCGTAAACAGGACCTGATCGCCTTTGGGTTTTTCGCTGCCGTCACCGGTGTAGGAGGCGGAACCTTGCGCGATCTGCTGATCGGGGCACCGGTGTTCTGGGTGGCGAGACGGTCTACCTGGCAGTGTGCCTGACAACCGCGGCGGTACTGTGGCTGACCGCTCGGCCGGGTTGGAGGCTATCGGCTCTCCTCTGGCTCGATTCGGTATGGATGGCGGCCTATGCGGTGGTTGGAACCGCCAAGGCCCTGGACCACGCCACGCCCGCCCTGCCCGCCATCTGTATGGGCGTGCTGACCGCCAGTTTCGGCGGCATCGTCCGCGACGTCCTGGCAGGCGAACCTTCGGTGCTGCTGCGCAAGGAAATCTACATCACCGCCGCCATGGCCGGTTCGGCGACCTACGTCGCGCTCACGGCCCTACATGCGCCCTATCTGATGGCAGGACCGGTAGCCTTCGCTGTGGCTTTCGGTCTGCGGGCCTGCGCCTTAAGATTCGGCTGGCGCCTGCCTGGACCACCGCAGTGGCGGGACGAGACAGACTAGGGGTCCAGCCCCTCATAGGCGGCGCGCACCAGACCGGCGATTTGCCGAAGGGCCGCCTGAGTCGCCGGAACCACACCAAAGGCGATGAAGCCATGCGGTAGGCTGTCGTAGCAGTGATAGGTCACAGCCACGTCGGCATCGCGCAAAGCCCGGGCATAGGCCTCGCCCTGGTCGACCAGGGCGTCGAAGCCAGCTGTAGCAATGACGGCCGGTGCCAAGCCCGTCAGATTGCCGATCCTTAATGGCGACAGGCGCGGATCGGCTGGGTCGGCCTAGGCCCCCAGGTAATGGTCTTGCGCCCATTTGGACCGGGCGCGGTTGGCGAACTGGCCCTCACCGTACAGGTTCATGGACGGGGTCTCGCTGGCGATATCGACCGGTGGATAGATCAGAAGCTGCAGCGCCGACTGGGATGCACCAACACGCCTTATCTCCTGACACAACACCGCAGCGAAATTGGCCCCGCGAGAGTCGCCGCCGATCGCCGCCGTCCCGGGCCTGCCGCCAAACCGCAGCGCATTGTCGCAGGCCCAGTGCCAGGCAGCGGCCATGCCCTCTAGCCCGGCTGGAAAACGATGCTCGGGGGCCAGGCGATAGTCGACGGACAGCACACAGCAGCGTGCCGCTGCGGCGATGACCTGGCAGGCGATACGGCTTGTTTCCAGGTCGCCGATCACCCCTCCGCCGCCGTGGGCATAGACCATGACCGGGGCCTTGGGATCGATACGGGACGGGACGAAGCAACAGGCGATTCGCGGAGGTATTGACCATTGGCGTGAGCCTGATCCTGCCGGGGCTGGCGTCAAGCGCAGCTAGCGCGCTGAGTGACGGGCGGTGCTGTCGCAGACGGCCCGGCATTGGCCCCAGATCGAGGCGCAGAGATCGGCGTTGCCGCCGGCCAGACAGGCATAATAGTCACGCGAACAGCTGGCGGAGCACTGGGCCGGGGCCTGGTCCGCGGAGGACATCGGCAGTGGCGGGGCAGGGGGTGCAAGCGGGCGCGGAGGCGCGTCGGCTGTCTCGGACTGGCCGTTAATCACTGCGCCTCTGGCTGGCGCGTTCGGGCGGGCACGCGCTTCCGTCGCGGACGATTGCGCCCCGCGTAGATTGGGAGACTGGGCAAGGACAGGCTGGGCGAGCAGTAAGAAGGCAGCGACCAGCCTCGCAAACTTCATGCTCAGCCCTCAGCCAGGATCTGCGCGAACTGACCTGGATCAACATTACCGCCGCTGAGCACAATGCCCACCCGCTTGCCGCTCAAGTCGAGTTTGCCGGCGCGGGCCGCTGCCAGACCGACCGAGCCGCCCGGTTCGACCACCAGCTTGAGGCGCTCGAAGGCGAACCGCATTGCGGCCTTCACCTCGGCGTCCGTCACGGTCAGCACGCCGGCCAGGGTCTCTTGATTAATGGCGAAGGTGAACAAACCCGGCATGGGCGACATTAGCGAGTCGCACAGGGTCGAACCGCCGCTGGAATTACCCAGCCGCTCCTGCGCGGCCAGCGAACGGGCCGTATCATCGAATCCGGCAGGCTCGACGCCCCAAACCTGGGTTCCCGGCGAACGGTCGGCCAGGGCCAGCGACGTCCCAGCGATCAGCCCGCCGCCACCGACTGGACAGAGCAGAATGTCGAGCGGCCCACCGGCCTGCGCTGCCTGATCGGCGATCTCGAGCCCGATCGTACCCTGGCCAGCGATGATATCGAGATCGTCAAAGGCCGGGACCACCACGGCCCCCCGCTCGACGGCGATGGCCTGCGAAATCGCCTCGCGGCTTTCGCTGTAACGATCGTAAAGGCGAATCTCCGCCCCGGCGGCGCGGGTGCCGTCGATCTTGATCTGCGGCGCGTCGCTGGGCATCACGATCACGGCGGGACAGCCAACAATGCCGGCGGCAATGGCCACGCCCTGCGCATGGTTGCCAGAACTGAACGCCACCACTCCGGCCTTGCGCTGCGCCGGCGTGAGCTGCGCCAAGCGGTTCATTGCCCCACGGAACTTGAACGCGCCGCAGACCTGAAGCACCTCCGGCTTCAGATAGGCCGCCGATGCGCCGATGGCCTTGGCCAGTCCCGCGCTGGCCAACAGGGGCGTACGCACGGCAAAGGGCGTGATCCGCAGCGCGGCAGCCTCAATGTGTTTGATCGTGATGCTCATGGGAGAGGAATCTAGCCGTGTAGTCACATCGTTGGAACTGTTTGCTGCTTAACCATTTGGAGTCTAACGCCAGCCACAAAGAAGGGCCGCAAAAAGGGAGGACGATTCGTGAACCTGAAGGTTGCATTACTGGTCGGCGTCGCCGCGGCCTTCGCCTCCCCTGCCCTGGCTCAGCAATGGTATGTGGGCCTCTATGCCCATGACGTGACCTTCGTCGGCAATGCGCTGGGCGTGGGCGCTGCCGGGCGCGAGGATGGCGTCGATCTCCAT
>CAISYT010000020.1 GCA_903889785.1 uncultured Caulobacterales bacterium | reverse complement strand
GCCGTACTTGGCGTAGGTGTAGTTGCGGAAGTCTGCGCCCTCGTCGACGAACCGCTCGCCGTTAGCGTTGATCATCACCCCCCAGGGATAGGAGTGCTTCTGGAAAGCGTCGCCAACCGCCAGGTCGCCGAACTCCGGCGCATTCCGCTCCCAGCCCACCGCGTGGCAGCCCGACCACTGGCCATAGGGCATGGCTCCGATATCCAAGGCAATGCGCAGCCCATCGCCGGTGTTAAAGCGGGTGCCCCGCACCTTGGCCAGGTCCCAGCCAGGACCAAGATAGCGCGTCCGCCACTCCACATTGGCCTGAAAGCCGCCCGCCGCCAGGATCACGCAGCCCGCCATAAGCTCGTGGGTAACGCCGTCCTGTTTGTAGCGAACACCCGTTACGCCCGTATCGTCGGCGATCAGTTCTGTGACCCGCGCGCCATAGTGGATGTCGATGCCGCGCTTCTGGGCCGATGTCGTCCACCCTTCCAACAGCCCTGGCCCACCGCCATAGGCCTCCACCGTCAGGCCGCCCCAAAATGTAAACTTGCCGTCGACCAAGAACGCCTGTCGGCCCCAGATCGGATAGAACTTGATCCCGGCTTCTTGCATCCACTGGATGGTCGGGCGGCTTTTCCGGACCAGCAGTTCGCACATGTCTGGATCGGTGCGGTACTCTGTCACTCGGTGCATATCGTCGAAGAACTGATCTTCCGTGTACGCGCCGAAATCGGTGCGCTCACACTCGGCGTCCGTCAGGTCCGGCATCAACTTGCGAAGGTCGTCTACGCCTTCATAGGCAAAGCGGATCGCACCCGCCGTGAAACGGGTGTTTCCACCGGCCTCTTCTTCCGGCGCGCGCTCAAGAACCACAACCTTGGCCCCCTGCTGCGCAGCGGACACCGCCGCCGCAAACGCAGCATTGCCACCACCAACAACAATCACATCCGTCAAAACGCTATGTCTCCAAAGTTTTCTCTACAGACTCGCCTGAGCGCAGCTGCGTGTAAAATTGTATCCCAAAGAATGCAAGTGGGCCTTACTCTCGTTGGTCCGCGCCAACTCTAGCGGCTTTTCGATCAGGCCCTGGTCGTTTTCCACCATCTCGTAAAGCAGATCGATCTCGAGCCGGGTAGTGTTGCTCGCCGCAAGGTGCGCTGCCACGCCTTCGAGCGACTCGCGCACCAGATACAGCTCGGTAATCTGGTCTTCGCTAATCGAGGTAACCACCGCGCCTTGGTTGGGAACGTGGGTGGCCAGCCCCTGCGTGACTAGCCGCCGAAGCACTTCGCGCACCGGTGTGCGGCTGATCCTAAACTGTGCAGCCAGCTGGGATTCGCGCAACCTAGCCCCAGCGGGCAAACGGCCCTCTTCGATCGCGCTGAGGAGCAGGTCATATGCGGCGGCAGCGGAAGATCGGCTGGGGACGAAGCCTCCCACCGTGTGGGTATCCATCGCGCCGTCTGCTTCGCCCTTAAATGTGTCGCGGGACGTGCGCTTGGCTCCTGGGGTTCGCTTAGCGGTTGGGGCCATTTTCTGGAAATCTCGCAACGCTCACAAGGCTGGCAAGGATAAAGTCATCCCCGCGTCCGCGCCCGATGGGCTTTACCGATGCACAAAATTAAATGAATTGCGGCATAGAGCGGCTATTTGACAGCTTCTGGGATATCAGAATACAATTTAAAAATATGACACAGTGCGAACGTGTTGTATTTTCTGAAATATATTCAATTTTAAAGATAATTTGGCCCGATGAACCTGCAAGGCCCTGCAAACCGGAGCCAAGCTTAGATATGACACCGGGGTTTGTCGGCGCACCGAAGGCGGCGCAGCCAGTCAGGCCCTAAATCGTTCAACTGAAGTAACGCCCGGGGAGGCAAATATGCACTCGTTTCAGCGGTCCAGCCGCAACAAAGCCCTGCTGTTCGCCAGCGCGGCCAGCGCCTTTTTGATCGTGAACGCTGCCCAGGCGCAGCAAGCCGCTCCGAGCGGTGCCGCCGCCGTCGAGGAGGTTGTTGTAACTGGTACGCGCCTGACCGCGGCCGGCTTCAACGCCCCTACGCCTGTCACCGTGCTGGGGGCCGACGCCCTGCAGAAGCGTGCGCCCGCCAGCATGGCCGAGGCGGTCAATGAACTTCCGGCCTTCCGCAGCGGCTCCGGCCCCACGACTGTAACCCGCCTTATCGGCGGTGCCGGCCAAGTCTCTGCGGACCTTCGTGGCTTGGGCACGTCCCGCACCCTGGTGATGGTCAATGGCCGCCGCTACGTTGGTAGTCAGCTTAACGGCACGGCCGACATGGCGCAGATCCCGACCGGACTTGTAGATCGGGTCGACGTTGTGACCGGCGGCGCTTCGGCGGCCTACGGCTCCGACGCCGTGGCCGGTGTGGTCAACTTCGTGCTCAACACCAAGTTGCAAGGTTTGAAGGGCAGCCTGCAATACGGGATCTCTCAGCGCGGCGACGCGATCGAAAACATTGCGAACCTGGCATATGGCAAACAGATCGGTGATCGCCTCCATGTCATGATCGGGTCCGACTATGCGCGCGCCAAGGGTACGGGCAATTTCTACGACCGCGACTACATGGCGAAGGCCGAAGTCGATCAGGTCAGCTATGGCGCAACGCGCGCGGCTAACCTTCCGGCGCAGGGCTGGCGGGCTGGGACGCAAGTTCCCTTCACCGAGGGTGGCATTGTGGTGTCTGGGCCTCTGAAGGGCACCGCCTTCACCAATGCCGGCGACCCGTACCTGTTCAACTATGGCACGGTCTACAGCTCGACCCGGATGGTCGGATCAAACGCCAACTACGGCCACAACGGTGCCATGGTGTTCCAGATGTACAAGCCGTTCGAACGGCTAAATTCTATGGCGGCGGCGCAGTTCGATGTGACGCCAGACATCCAGGCCTTCGTCGAAATCAACAAGGCCTATAACCGCAACGACGGCGGCACCGGCGACATCGTGCAGAGCACCGGGATCATCACCCCGATCACCAACCCGTTCATCCCGGCTTCGGTGAAGAACGCGATGACGGCCAACAAGCTGACCAGCATCAGCATCGGCCGCTTCAACAATGATATTTCGCCCTGGACCACCTACACTCAGTGGTACACCAACCGGGCGGTTGCCGGGCTGAATGGCACCTTCCACGACTGGAAATGGGAAGCCTCTTATTCCCAGGGTGCCACGCACCAGAAATACAAATCCTATATGACCGATAACCCCAATTTCGCGGCCGCCACCTATGTGGTCGCCGACGCAAACGGCAATCCGGTCTGCGGTCCTGCGGCCACCAATCCGAACATTACCGCGGCGCAGATTCCGATCGTCGAGCCCCGTTGCGTGCCGTTCAATGTGTTTGGCCAGAAGAATTCCCAGGCTGCGATCGACTACGTGACCGGCTTCACCCAGGGTCTCAATATCGTCCGCCAGCAGACGGCTGGGTTCAACGTGTCAGGCAGCCCCTATGTGCTGCCGGCGGGCGAGGTCTCGTTGGCCGCTGGCTTAGACTGGCGCAAGGACGCGGTTAGCGCCGATGCCGATCCTCGCGGGAAGCTGAATGCCTGGGGCACCCAGAACCAGGCGACCTACACCGGTGAAAACAGCGTGAAGGAGGCCTTCGTCG
>CAISYT010000019.1 GCA_903889785.1 uncultured Caulobacterales bacterium | reverse complement strand
TCGCCCGGCAGGGCGGCGGCAGCATGCAAGGCCTGGCCCATGGCGTCGCGCGCCATCTGACGGTCGCCCAGCAGGTCACCCAGCCGTTGTTCCAGCCCTCGACCGCGCCGGCCACGGCCCTCTGGTCCTCGGATCCAGCGGCGCAGCTCCGCCGACTCCGCCCCAGACAGCGCCGCCGAAAACGCGCTGTCGGCGGCCTCGAACAGGTGGTGGCCTTCGTCGAACACCAACCGTTTAAAATGCGCCGTTTCCGTATCGGCGGACTTCCCCCGCGCCGAACGCGCACCGTCGAAGGCGGCGTGGGTTAGAACCAGGGCGTGGTTGGCAATAACGATGTCGGCATGGCGGCTGGCCCGGATCGCCTTCTCGACGAAACAGACCCGATAATGCGGGCAGGCCGCGTGCACACACTCGCCGCGCCGGTCGACCAGGTTCGAGGCACTGGCCTGGGCGGCGGGCGATATTCCAAACAGGCTGGGCAAATGGGCCGGAAAATCACCGCCGGTCATGTCGCCATCGACGCTAACTCGCGCCCAACGGCTGGCCAGCGCCAAGCCAATCAGGTCGCCATTGCCAAGCTGGGCAGCATTGACGCTCTCCTGCAGGTTCAACAGACAGAGGTAATTCTCACGACCCTTACGCACCACGGCCTTCACCGCATGAACCGCCGGGTCGGGGAAGATTGAGCGGCTCTCGCGCGAAATCTGCCGCTGCAGGGCGCGCGTATAGGTGCTGACCCACACCGCCGGACCGTTGGCCTGGGCCCACAACGACGCGGGCGCCAAATAGGCCAGGGTCTTGCCCACGCCGGTGCCCGCCTCGGCCAGCATCATGCGCGGCTCACCGTCGCGGTCACGCGGGGAAAAGGCGAAGGCGGCCTCGGCAGCATATTGGGCCTGGCTCGGCCGCGCCTCGTCCAGCCCCGACTGCGCCAGCAGTTCCACCAGCCGCTGCGTCGCCGCCGCCGGGGCGACCGGCTGACTTAAGGCCTCGCCGGCTGGCGCACGGTCTTCCCATTCAGGCAGGCGGCTCCAGACATCCAGGCCCGAGCCGCGCCAAGCGTGATCCACCGGCTTTGACCGCAGGGCGGCAATGGCAGCCACACCCCACGACCAGCTGGCGCGCGCCAAGGTCTCAGCCAGGGCCAGGGCCTCTTCGTGCGAGGGGGTTGGCGCGGCCGCGAGGTCATTGAGCAGCAGGCCGGCGACGGCTCGTAGGGTCGCGGCATGGTCAACCGCAGTCTTCGGTTCGGCAATACCCAGCGCCTGGGCCAATCCAGCGGCGGACGGCGCACAGAACTGCCCGGGTCGTACGAAGGCGAACAGCTCCAAGACGTCGAACATCCAAGGGCTGCGCATCGGGGCATTCTGGCCCAGCCGCCGGGCCGTTAGCCCCGCATGCACCACGAGAACCGGTCCACATTCGAACAAGGTGCGCGCCGCAGCAGGCGTGATGGGTTTGGCCGCCACGGCATCGGCCGCCGCCGCACTCGGGCCCGGCAGCACCACCAGGGCCGGCGCCAGTTCAAGCATGGGGGAAACCGCGTTCACCCCAGCTGGTTAGCCGAGATTCCCTAGAAACGGAACGGGAACATTTGTTTGCGATCAAGGGCCACGGTCCCTAAATGGTCGCAACCGCATGTTGACCGCCACCCCGCCCCTGCCACCGCCTTTTGCCGACTGGTTCGCGCGTCGTGGCTGGACGCCGCGCTCGCACCAGCTGGCCATGCTGGAACAGGCGCGGCTAGGCCACAGCGCCCTGCTGATCGCCCCGACCGGCGGTGGCAAGACCCTGGCGGTGGCCCTGGGACGCGACCGGGTACACGCGGTGGACTGGGGGTCGCTGCGCGGCGACTAGAGGTGAAGCGCCTGCTCTAGCGCAAAGGCGAGCGGGATGCCGGCACCGGCCGTCACGAAGGTGCGCATACGCGAGCGCCAGGGTGGGCCTTCGTGGATGCTAACATCCCACAGCCATTGCAACACGATGGCGATGATGACCCCCCCCAGGCGCCAGGGCGCGGGAATACGACCCTGCGCCAAGAGCAGGCCAAAGCCGATCATCGGCGCGACCACGGAAACAGCCAGGTGCAGCAAGCGCGGCCTATGCCTTTCAATCTCGATCCCGGCCCTCACGCCTCCCATGTAGCCCAGCATTGCCGTGGAATAGGCAAACAGCACGGCAAGCGACGAATGGGCGAAGGTTTGGGGGCCGTAGCAGAAGATAATTGAGGCGACGACGAAGGGTAAAATGCAAAGGAGGCTCAGCGCCCAGACGGCAGGCGGCGCATGTTGCGCAGGCTGATTTTCCAAGGAAAGCGCCTCAGTTGCCATGGTTTTTCGCCCCGTCGAGCCCTATTGTGGCTCCGCCAGAGGGGGGACGATTACAAAAACTTCACTTTAAATCCAGCGTCTTGAACGACCAGGCTTGATCAAGCCTGCGTCATTGTCATGTTGACTGCGCCCACGCCAGGTCTAGCGGGCGAAGACCTGCAGCTTTGAAAGCACATCCGGATCGAGATTGCCGTTGCTGATCACGCCCTGATCAAGTTGATAGGCGGCGATAGCCAGCTTCAGTGCAGGCGTCGGCGTGCCATCCTGTGGCTCCTGTTAATAGCCCAGTTTCGAAAGCGCTTTTTGGGCCGTCGCCACGCCGGCTGCCCCCCCGGTCGCGACAATGCTTGCAGCTTGTGAGGGGTTGGGCGTGGTGGGCTTGAATCCAACAGCCGAGCGCTCGGCCGCGCTCTGCGCCTCGGCCGACAACTGGCTCTTGATCCGCGCCGAACTCTTCTGACTCTCGCTGTCGCCATTACGCGAGGCGATCAGGTACCAATTATAGGCCTCGGCGGCATTCTGGCCCACGCCCAGACCTTCCTCGTAAAGCCGCGCCAAATTGTACTGACTGTCGACAAGGCCCATATCCGCCGCACGGCGGAACCATTGGGCCGCCGCGGTGGAGTTCTTGGCCCCGCCGGAGCCCTCGAAATAGTAGAGGCCCAGATTGTGCATCGCCTTGGCGTTGCCGGCCTGGGCCGCGCGCTCGGTCCACTGCCGAGCGGCCACTGGATCTTTTTTAAGACCGCCTTCGCCATTCTCATACAGCTTGGCCAGGTAGAATTGCGCCAGGGTGTAACTCTGGTTTGCAGCCTTGCGCAGGGCGTCAACGCCTGTGACATCCTTGGCTTCAATACGCTGCACACCGTCGGCATAGAGCGCCACCGGGTCTTTGCCAGGCTCAGCGTCCTGGCCCGCGCCCAAAGCCGCGTCGGCCGGCGCAGGGGTAAGCACCACCGCGGCCTGCGCAGTCGTTTCCGCCGGGATCGTATCGGCCGCTGCGGTCTTGGTGTCCGCAGGCATTTGCGCGTTGCGGGCCTCGATCATCCGGACCGAGGGCGCGCCGTTGGGTTCGGCAACACCGAGGTAATAGGCCGCCAGACCGGCCCCGAGCATGGCTGCCGTGCCGGAGAAGATCAGTAAGGTCTGTAAGGTAGAGTCAGAACGTTTCTTCGGCTTGGTGCTGAAACCCGTGAAAAGCGAGCCGCCACGGCTTGGCTGGTCCCCGCTATCGGCGAACCCAACCCCCAAATTGGCCTTGCGTCCCCGGCTGTCGGTCTGGGAAGCCACACGCGCCGCCGCGCGAGCCTGTTCGATCACCTCACGGGTCGAACGGATGCGAACATCCTCAAATCCGGCCAGTGGGGCAGGCGGTTCATTCCCAAATGGGCTGGGCAGGCTAAAGGCGTCGTCGGAGGGTTCCGCTTGGACTTCGGACTCGTAATCTTCGATGGCGTTGAATCCGTCGGCCGCGTCGAAATCCTCGGAATCAAACTGCGGCTGGCCCGGCGCAGTCGATGGGAATGCCGCAACGCTGAATGGCTCCAGCGCGTCCTTAGGCTCCGAGTGTGGTGCCAGGGGCGGCGGCTCGTCCACGGATTCCACTGAAATCTCAGCGAACGTTGCCGCCATTGTGCTGAAAGGCGAGACCGGCCGGGCGTCTTGCTCGGGTGTGGGTTCCAGGCTTATCGGCGCGGCGGACGCCAGCGCTGGCTCTGCAAGCCGCCGCGACAGGGTATTGTAGATCTTCGCGCGGGCGTCTTCTAAAAGGCGGGCGGTGCGCTCCTCACTAAGCCGGATCCGTTCGGCCAGATCGGCAGAGCCGCGCTCATGGCGTTGATTCAGGCGTTCGGTGACGCGCGAAACCTGTTCGCCGACATCATCGATGGCCAGAGCGTTACGGCGTTCGGCATTCGCGATGCGTTCAGCCAAACGCTCGGTGATGCGCGCAATTTCCGACCCGAGCTTTTCTAGCGCCCGGGCCTGAACGTTGTCGGCGCGACCCAACCTCTGTTCCATCACAGCCGCAATCCGGCTCATCTCGCCGCCGGCTTGTTCGATCGCCTGAGCGCTACGGCTCTCCGAGCCCTGAATTCTGCAGTTTAGGGAATCAGCCAGGCCAACGACCTCACGGCCCATCTTTTCCATGGCCTGAACAGAGCGCTGCTCGGCCGCCTGCACATGGGCAGCCATCTCGGTCAGCTTGCTTTCCATACGGTCGAAACGACCGTCGGCAGCATCACGCAGCTTGACGGCCATTTCCAGGCGCGAGGTCTCGATCTTCTGCCCAAGTTCCAACGACAAGCGGGAGAAGCGTTGCTCCAGGCCCGGGCCGGCCTGGCTTTCCACCGTGCGCAGGCGGCGGTCCAGCACGGTGAAACTACCGCCCAGGTCGCGCAGCGCCTCGCCGGTGCGCTGGTGCGCCACTTCCAAACGTTCGCTCACCCGACTGACGACAGCCTCGACGAGAGCTTCGGGATCAACCGCGCTGCCGGCAGGCCGGGCCTGCAGTTCGGCGATCTGCTCGCGGGTCCGCGCCTCATCTTCGTAGAGGCGGCCTGCCAACTTACCCAGCGTCCCTTCAAGTGACCGCAGTGCCTCGGCCGAACGCGGCCCCTGAGCCTCTGTCTCCAACCGGCGGAGCCGTTCTCCGGCGCGCGTCTGTTCGGTCTTGATCTCGCTCGCGAGGTCCTCAAACCGCGCCGCCACCTGAACCTGCTCGCGGTCAGCCATTGCCAGTCGCTGCAACACGCCGCGCACCGAATGGTCCATGCCATTGATCGCGCTGAAAGACCGCCGCTCCGCCGCTTCGATCCGCTCCGAAAGCGCATCAAGGGCGCTAGCGACCCGGCTCACCTCGTCCGCCGGATAGCCCATAGCCTCCATCCGCGGCGAAACTGGCTGACCGTATCGCGGCATCTCCATCACCGTCGGGCCAGGCGGCGCGTGTAAGAACCCGGTCGGGCGCACGTCGTCGCCCTCGGCCAGGTCATCCATGATCAACTTGTTGATCCATTCGCCCAGGGTCATGCCATCGCGACGGGCCAGGTCCTTGGCGATCTCGCGCGCTCGGGGATTGATCCCCTTAACGCTCCAAGGCGCCCCCGACGTCATCCGAATCGTTCTCCTGACATAGAGCCACCTGACGCTAACTGCCGATCTCTAGGGTGTAAACGCGGCGCATACACCAAATATTGTGGTGCAGTTCAATGCCTGTGGACGATCAAGCTTGCGAAAATTCTCGGTTGCCTCCAGGGATTCTGGATGGACACCAAGACTATGGCCGCCCTCGCCGGATTGATGATCGCGGCCGCCGTGTTCTGCGGCTGGCGCGGGGCGCGCCCATGGAACCCGCACCGAGGTCCCAGACTGGTCCCGTGGCGCCCGCTGATGGCCCTGCTAGCAGCAACGGGCCTGCTATTGCTGGTTCAGGTTGGCATCCGCGCCGGGCTCGGACCCAACACCGGGCGCTGAGACGGGCTGACGCGGCGAGGGCTCGTCCTTCTTGGCCGACTTGGCCAGCCCCCTTCCCACCCGAGGACATTAGGCCAATATCAGCCAGCAAAAACGGGATCTTCCACCGAGTCGGGGCACCGATATAGCGTGGCCGCCAGACAGGATCGTACTTGTCCTTGTACCGGCGAACGCCCTGGAAATTGTAGAAGTCCTTGCCCCGCTCGAATATCAACTTGCCCAGTTGCGACATCACCGTGGCCAGCGGCCTATCATCCAGGCCAGCCAAGGGGGCCATGCCGAACTCAAACGCCTCGTAGCCCTGGCCCTTGCCCCATTCCAGCAGTTCAACGAACAGAAAATCCATGATGTTTTGGGCGCATCGGGCCCATAGCGCATCAGGTCCATCGAAAAGGCCTCATGCCGGGCCGAGGGCCATAGGCTGGCAAAGGCGACAATCTCGCCCGTGCCCCGTCTCCGCCGCCGCGCACCAGCGCGATCGGAAAATCCATCAGGTAATCGGGTGAGAATCCGCCCATGGAAAAGTCCTTCTCGCCCCCAGCATGAGCCTCTAGCCAGAGGTCGGAAATGCGTTTGAGCGCATCCATCACCGAGCCCGCTTGCCCCGCCGGAAAAACCTCGAACAGGGCTCCGCCTTCAGACGCCTTGCGCCAGTTTCGGCGCAAGGTCTCGCGCTTGCGGCCGGTCAGTGAAAAGTCTGCCAGCGGCAGGATGGCGGACCGCCGGTCTTCTGAATCGAGAACCCCAGTTCGACCAGGTCTGGCAAGGCGTCAGGACCCACGGCGAAAACCGCCGGGCGCGCGGCATGGGCATCGCCCATTTCGCGGAAGCGCCACGACAGGTCGAGCTGCTCGTCGCGGCGACCCACGGGCGACCCCACCGCGATCCAGGATTGCCCCCGAATCCCGAACATCAGGAACGTTTCATCCGAGGGCGGGAACAGGAACCGCTTGTCGCCCAGCAAGGCCAGGTTGGAATTGGGCTCTCCAATCTCGGCATGGGCGATTACCGCCCTGACCTTGTCAAAGTCCGGATCGTGGTCTGTCGTCACCGGCGGCGTGGCCGGCGTGGCCGGCGTGGCCACCAGTCGCCAGACTCCATAGGCCAGCAGCAGGATCGCTGCGCCGGCGGAGGAGCGGATCGCCCGCGTCACATCCTCGTCGGCTAGGGCCTGCCAAAACCGCTGGTCGGCATAGTCGGCATGGGCGAATGACCACCAACCCACAGCTACGGCCCCCGCCACGACGGCCACGGCCGAAAGCAACCAGCCCAGCGTCACCTGGATGTAGCTGAGCCGCGAACGGCGCGGGAAAGCCTCGCGGAACGGGGCCAGCAGCGCAGAGAGCGCGATCAAAATCGCGCACTGCTCCCAGTTGAATCCCTTGAAGATAGCCAGCACGGCCGCGCCCAAGGCCACCACCAGGGCGGTGGTCCAGGCCGAATCCAGCCGCTGCCACAGGCCCATCGCCAGCAGCACCATGACGAGGCCCAGAATTGAGGACACGAAGTGGCTGGTTTCGATCAGGAACGAGGGCGCGATTGCCAAGAGTTGCACGAACCGCGCCGGCGAAGACGGGGTCGCACCCGATGTCAGCAGCATGACCCCCAGGGCCAGGCTCGACGGGGCGGCCAGATTGAGTGCCACGGCAGCCGCCTTGGGTTTCAGATCATTCCACCAGCGAATGGTATTTCGTCATCGTAAAAGCCTAGCGCAGCCCTTGGAAACGCCACCGTGATCGGGACGTTCCGGTCGGAAAAGGCGCGCCGACATTGCATCTAGGTTCACGCAGCGTCCGTTAGCAACTGAACTCAGCGAGACGTCGGCACGTTAAGCATGGGCGCGACCCGTCGTTCAGAACACACTCGCTCCGGCATCAGCCGGCCCAACGGACCGACGCATCCAACCAAACAGCTCGC
>CAISYT010000018.1 GCA_903889785.1 uncultured Caulobacterales bacterium | reverse complement strand
TGGCGATTGGCCTGGATCGGCGTACCCCTGCTTGCCGGGCTCATTCTGGTGGCCATCGCGCCCAGCAACATCTCCTCCCCGCAAACTCTGCTGGCCCTGCTGATGTTGCCCGTTCCAGCGATCTTGTCGTTCGTAAGGGGGCTAGACCGCTACGAGCCTAAGGGCCTGAGTGCGGCGATCTGGAGTCTAACCTGCGCCGCCTCGGCGGCGTTGACGGGCGGGATGAACGGACCGTTCGCGGCTTTGTGCCTGGCACCGCTGGCCGCATCCATCGCCCCGTCGATCCTCAACGAGCGCCGTGTGGCGCAGGGCGCGGTTGCAGCTCTGGTTGCCGTGATAGCCACATCCTTCATCCAAGCGGCCGGTTTGACCGGCCCGCCGCCGCCCGCCGCAATTTCCGCGGCCATTGGTGCCATGGCAGGGATCGGTCTTGCCCTGACCCTGGCCGTGGGCCTGATCCGCAACCAGCGCATGGTCAGCGCCGAACAGCGCCAGCAAGTCCGGCGCGCGGTCTATGTTCAGTCCCTCATGGAGTACCAGCCAAACCTAGTCATGGCCCTTTCACCGGATGGCCAGGCGCGCACCGTCTTCGGAACCCCTCCGACCGGCGTGCTCGAAGTGACTCTGCTCAACAAAGGCTTGGAAGGCATAGCCCAGCTTTCCGATCGCCCCGCCGTGCGCGCTGCTCTGAACGCTTCTGCCTTGCATGGCGAGAGCGTGGCCCGTTTCGCACCAGAAATGGCGCCGGATCGCACAATTGCCCTGTCGCTGCGCCACAAGAGCCCGGATCTGATTATCGGTGTCCTTCGCGACGCCACAGCCGATCGCGCCCGTGAGGTCCAGCTAGAGGAGGCGAGAGCCGACGCAGAGAGCCGCGCTGCTGGCCGCTCGCGCTTCCTGGCCAATATGAGCCACGAACTACGCACTCCGCTGAATGCGATCATGGGTTTCTCCGACATGATCCGGCAGCGGATGTTTGGTCCGGTCAGCGACCGCTACGGCGAATACGCCCAGTTGATCCACGAGTCGGGCGGCCATTTGCTCGACCTGATCAACGATCTCCTCGACATGTCCAAGATCGAGGCAGTACGATTCGAGCTGAAACGGGATGATTTCGACTCTCGTGAGGCGATCACCGCCGCCTTGCGGCTCATGCGCGTTCAGGCAGACTCCGCTGAGATTAAGCTGCGTGGGGTGTTGCCGCCCCGCGCCCTTGAGATCGATGCCGACCGTCGCGCCCTCAAGCAGATTGTGCTGAACCTTGTCTCCAATGCCTTGAAGTTCACGCCCAAGGGCGGGTCCGTCACCGTGGTGATTCACGGTGTGGGGTCCATGTTCGAATTGATCGTCGCCGATACCGGGGTTGGCATAGCGCCGGAAGATCTGGCGCGGCTGGGCAGGCCCTATGAACAGGCTGGTGATGTACATGGGCGGTCGCGGGGCACGGGTCTTGGCCTGTCTTTGGTACGAGGCCTGGCCGAGCTGCATGGCGGCGAAATGATCCTGGAAAGCCGTCAGGGTGCGGGCACCTCCGTCACCGTGCGCATGCCAGTGATCTCGAAGCCAATCGAAACGCCGATGCCGGCGGCCAATCAGCCACCGCCCGAGTTAGGTGGCAATGTCGTCGCCTTCAGCTCGCCCAGGCTGACGAACGGCGAATAGACCAGGCGCCTTAAGGCTCTACGGCGCGTAGGAACGCCCGTCCGGCGGCGAAGTCGCCGACCTTCACATAGGCCCGCCGCACACTGTCGCCTTCGCGGCCGGCGAACAGGAAATGGACCGCCACGGCCTCGCACGGGTCCAGTTCGGCCAGTGCATCGGCGGCCTCGGCCGAGAAGCGGAGCATCCAGCCCGACTTATGGCTAGCAGCCAGCAGGTCTTGCGGCACGGCGCTGCGCGTCTGAGCGTTGAAGCTCTCTGTGGCGCTGGCCAGTTGCTTGGTTGTCATTCCGGCGCGCAAGGCTGCGCCTCGGGCTTGGGCGGCGCCGGCCTGCAAGGCGGAGGACGTGGGGCGGTCAAACAGCCGGTAGCGGCTGTCGGCGGCGCTCATCACCGTCCGCTCGTAGAACAGTTGGCTTGCATTCTGAGCGAAGGCCGGCGCGGCACAACAGAGGGCGGAGGCGAGGACTGCGGCACCCGCGAAGGCCTTTTGCTGTCTGGGGCGGCTCGTCATGGCTCTGGATTTCCAGAAAACTGCGCGTCTTATGCGCGGAGAGCGGGCATGATAGCCCTCACGCGCTTTCTCATCCGTTAGCGGAGCGATGAATTGTTGTTGTCCACCGATGTCTGGGTGTCGGCCCTGATCCGGCGGGCCCAACTGGGCGAGGCCTCGGCCGTTGTTGTGCGTAAGGGCGATGCCCGCGCTGGCGCTGTGCTGGTCAAGATCTACAATCCGGTCAGCCGCGAGGCCCGCCTCTATGCCCAGGCCGTGCGCGGCGACGGCGAGACGGTCTGGATGCAGCCCGCTGAAGCCAAGGCGGAGCTCGATCTCGATAGCTTTATCGCTCGCCAGGCCAGCTATGACCCCGACGTTTGGGTGGTGGAAATCGAAGACCGTCAGGGCCGCCACTTCCTGACCGAACCTGTGGCCTAGCGCCAAGTGGGCCGTCACGCAGCCTAGCGGTCCGCGAAAACCTTTCGGATTAACCCGCCTTTTAAACCATATTTAAAGTCCATTGCGCTGACTCTGCGGCCAACGTTCCACCGGCCGCAAAATGCACCATGCTTTTTCTACTTAACGAGACGGTCTTTAATATCGATACCGTCGCCCTGGCGCCGCCGGTGTCGACGACTCGGTTCGCGAAGTTGTCGTTACGCTTCGTTGGCCAGCTCGGCGCTGAGATCTTCGCCAAAGACCCAGTGCTGCATCTGTCCTCACCCGAGCGTGCCGCGCGCCTGGCGGCCCTGATCGTGGCCAAGGCCCCCGCGATTAATGCCGCCTTGTTCGTGCCAATCGCCCGCGACTGCTCAATTGATCAGGTGGCGGTGCGCTACGCGACGATCAGTATCGAGGTCATGAGCCTGCTTTACGGCCGCCAGCAGGACGGCGTTCGCAATAATCTGGAAGCGGACCGACAGGTCTGGCATCGCCTCGCCGCTTAGAGTCTCTTTGACGCCCGCGAATTTGGCGGCTACCTCGCCGCCATGACAGCACCCCCCGCTGCCGAGGCCACGCGCCGGCGCACCTTCGCCATCATCAGCCACCCTGATGCCGGCAAGACCACATTGACTGAGAACATCCTGTTCGCGGGCGGAGCGATCCGTGCTGCGGGCCAGGTGCGGGCGCGGGGCGAGAACCGGCGTACCCGCTCCGACTGGATGAAAATCGAGCGCGAGCGCGGCATTTCCGTCAGCGCCAGCGTTATGACCTTCGATCACGACGGCCTGATGTTCAACCTGCTCGATACCCCGGGCCACGAAGACTTTTCTGAAGACACCTATCGCACCCTGACCGCAGCCGACGCCGCCGTCATGGTGCTGGACGCCGCAAAGGGCATCGAGCCGCAGACCCTGAAGCTTTTCGAAGTCTGCCGCCTGCGCGACATTCCGATCATTACCTTCATCAACAAAATGGATCGCGAAGCGCAGGATCCGTTTGAACTGCTCGATGAGATCGGCAGCAAGCTGGCGCTGGACCCCGCGCCGCTGTTCTGGCCCGCCGGTTCGGGCGGGCGCTTCAAGGGCATGATGGACCTGCGCGCCAAGACCTTTCTGCCCTTCATCAAGAGCAGCGTCGAACACCCCGCACCCATCCCCTTCGACTCCAACGCCGTCGACGCCTTTCTCAGCTCCGCCGAACGGACTGAGGTGGAAGAGGGTGGCATGCTGGTCAGTGAGGCCGCCAAGCCGTTCGACGTGCAGTCGTTTCTCGAAGGCCATATGACGCCGGTCTTCTTCGGCAGTGCCCTGCGGCGCTATGGTGTCAATGAGCTGCTTGCGGGCATTGGGGCCTACGCCCCGCCGCCTCGGCCCGCGACGGCGACGCGCTCTGGCCAGCCCACCCACATCGCGCCGGGCGAGACAGAGGTCAGCGGCTTTGTCTTCAAGGTCCAGGCGAACATGGACCCTAACC
>CAISYT010000017.1 GCA_903889785.1 uncultured Caulobacterales bacterium | reverse complement strand
GTCCGGTCATCAACGTACACTTGATCATCGTAAGCGGCGTCCATCAGGTTGTCGCGGCTTTTGACGAAACCGGGCCGGGCTGCCAGCGACCGCAACAGTAGGAATTCGGTGACGGTAAGCCGCACCGGCTTGTTTTCCCACAGACAATCATGTCGATCAGGGTCAATTGTCAGCCGGCCACGGTTGATAGTCTTGCTTGCCGCGGAGGGATCGGCAGTTGTACCGCCAGCCGCGTCTATTCCTGCCCGTCGCAGAACGGCTTTCACCCGTTCCAGCAGCAGCCGTTGGCTGAAGGGTTTGTGGATATAGTCGTCAGCGCCAAGGTTGAATCCGAGAATTTCGTCGATCTCGTCATCCTTACTGGTCAGCATGATCACTGGAATTTCGGTGCCAGAGCGAATCCGCCGCAGCACCTCCATGCCGTCGAGGCGCGGCATTTTAACGTCCAGGATCACCAGATCCGGCGGATCGGCCTCGATGGCTGCGAGGCCCGAAGCCCCATCAAAATAGGCTTTTACGGCGTGTCCGTGGCTTTCCAGCGCCAGGGAAATGGACGCCACGATGTTCTCGTCGTCATCAACCAGAGTAATCTTGGCCATGGTCGCCTTCGTTCCAAACGGGCTCGTCCCGCCCTCAATCTATTAATTGCGCCTTCTGGGCGCCAGTAAGGCGCTCGAAAACATCCTTTTAAGGCGTTGTGTGCGGCTTGCCGGCTCCGCGATGTGCGGACTTTGGGTCACCAAGCGCGCCGCATGGACCACGTCCACTACGAACTCTACAACCGCAAGATCCCCGCTTCGTCTTGGGCGCTGGACATGGCCACCGAAGATCGCCAGCGGGCGATCTCTGCGGCTGAAGAGGCCCTAAAAGAAAAGCGCGCCGTTTCCGTGCGCGTGATCAAGGAAACCCTGGACGACGCCACGCGCGAATTCCGCGTTGTCACGATCCTGACCAAGGGTGCCGCTGAAACGCCCAAGCCTAAGGTTCAAACCGAGCCCTTGGACGCGCTGTGCCCATCTCCCGCCGACCTTGTACACGGGCCACGCCCGCGAAAGAATCGGTCGCTTGCTCGACGGCTGGCTGGTCCGCAACACCCTGACCCCTTTTGAGCTCATGCACCGGCCAGACATGGCGGAAAAACTGGATGCTTCGGGTGTCGAGCTACAGCACGCAATCCAGAAGGCGGCAGTGTCCGAAGCCCAGGCGCGGGGTACCCGGACCCACGATCTGATGCGCCACTTCCAGGGCCTGGTCGAGCGGACTGTTAATCGCCCGATCAAGGACGGCCGCTCTGGCGTCCTGCCCAATTTCGCCACAGAACCGTTCGCGAGCGTTTGCGAACGTCTACAGAACAATCCAGACCGCGCTTATCTCATCGGCTGCGGCGTGGCGCTCCATATCGGCCCAGGCAAGTCCTGGGGCGAAAAGCTGGGTCTGCTCCTCGACTTGGCCGATACCATGCCCGAAGGGGAAGTGCGCAGCATTGCCCTACATGTGCTCGAACAGCCCTTGATCGAAATCGTCGGACCCCGTTCAGCGCTCAGCGACGTTGTGGGCCATGACCCGGACCTTGGCCCGGCCCTTGCCGCCCTGACCCGCTTGGCCGGCGGCGAGGCTGCGGATTCACTATTGTCCCTTGACCCGAACTTAGCCGCGGCCATGTCGACCCTTAAGGGCCCAGCGGCGCGTCTGGCCCTCTGGCTTGACGGCCCGCACTTCGGCGGTGTCCGCGAGGCAATTTCCAAGCGCGTGCTTAAAGAGTTGAACGGCCCTCGTCGGCTGCGTCCGAGCGATCCGGAGGGGGAGCTCAAGTCCCTTCGGGTGATGGCAACGGCCTTGACCGCCACGGCCGGTCGCGTGCTGAAAATTGCTGACATTCAGGACGTCTTCGCCCAACGCTCTAAGCGCCTTACCGCCAATGATTTCGTCGACAGCCTGACCCGTGATTGTCCTACGGCACGGCATCAGGCCGAGGCCTTGATCCGCCTGGCGGAGAACGTCACCGGCGGGGTCGCCAAACTCCAGGCGGCACACTGGTTGGCCTCGATCTTCGGGGCGAACCGCTTCGAGAAGGAATTTCGCAACCCGGCGGAGCCGCCGACGGCCCGCATGACCTTGTTGGCCAGACTACAGCGCGGGATCATGCGCGGGCGCCTCACCGACGAGAATAGCCAATCGCTGATCGTACTCCTCGGCGAGATTGGCGGCGCTGGAACGTTCGCCCGAACCGATGGCTATGCTGCGGAGCCTGGTCAGCACCCCGATCAATGGGTTTCCTATTTTGAACGCAACTTGAGGTGTTTCGAGGTCTTCACCCGGCCGACGCTAACCCGGTAAGGCAACAAAGATCTGCGACATTCCGCCACAGATCGTCATGGCTGAGCTGTCGTCGCGCGTATATTGGGCAAGCTGCACTCTATAACTGTCTTGATGCCGGAGACCTTTAAGGTGCGCCGCCGGCGCCGCCGGCGCCGCCGACAGCTAGACTCGGAGATAGATCATGACCGACCTGCAACCCACCATGGCGGAAGCCAAGACGGCCAAAGCTACGGCCGAAAGCGTCGCCGACCACGTTGAACGCAGCTTCGCCGAAGCCGCCGACCTCGCCCGCGCCAAGTTGGCAAAAGGGCGCTCTGCCCTGCGTGAGGCCGCCATTCGGGCGGAAAAGAACCTGCATGATGGCGCGGATGCTGTCCGCGCCCAAAGCCGCGCTTATATCGACAACGCCGGCCAGCATATCGACGAGGCCCAGCGTTACGTCGTTGACCGGGTTCGCGAGCGCCCGGTGGCCGCCACCCTGGCCGGCCTCGGGGTTGGTATCCTGCTTGGCATGCTTTTGGCCAATGCGGCCCGTCCGTCGGACCGCCGTTGATTTTCGAAAAAACCCTCATAGCCCTCGCTGCGGCCGCCACGATCGTGGCGGCGGCGGGGGTCGCTGTGGTCGCGGCCGCGTTCGCCCTTTACGCCTTGCTTACCCCGCACCTCGGGCCCGCTGGAGCCGCGGCGGTGGTGGCCGCCAGTGCGGCCTTGTTGGTCGGGCTTGCCGCCCTGGTTGCCGCGGCCAAGGCCAAGTCGCATGCCAGCCGCGCTCGCTCCGCCGAGGGTCCTGACCTCGGCCTGATCTGGCAGGTCATTGAAATGGCCAAGCGGCGTCCGCTGCTGGCCGCCGGGGCCGCCCTCGCCGCTGCCGTCTTCGCCATGCGCAATCCCACCCTGCTGGCCGCCTTGGTCAAGGCCTTCCTCGACCCACGCACAGGTCCGCCTCCCAAGGCCTGACGGAGCCGAAATCTAAGGTCGCCTTGGCGACGCTGTTACAGCGGCCTTAGGCCGCAACGCGGAAGTCGGGGTTGCGCCTGTAGAATTCCGGCCACCCCGTCAGGAGTGTGAATGCGTCCGCTCCGGGGCGGCCGTCTCGTGAGACCCCAGCACCAACAGGCCGTTGCGGGAAAGGCGCGGTGCCAAGGGCCCAAGGCCCGTCCAACACCCCTTGTCGCGCCGCTTTGGTTAAGGAGGGGTTTGAAGACGCCTCGATCCAAATGCTTTTCGCTAAGATTCGATTTAATGTGATCCGCCGGGTAGGCGAGCCGTCAACACCACGCGGCCCTCTTCGCAGACCACCTCGATCGTCCCACCGGACTGTATAATCAGGGCCTGGGTCCAGGCCGCTTGGACCCAGTGCCCTGCCAACCCATCGCCGGGACCTGCGCCCTGTAGGCCCGCCAGCAGTTCGGGTCGCAACCGCGCGCGCGGGCCGACCGCGTCGACAATGATAATCACGTCGCCGCCGACCCGTTCGACGCTGAACTTCGCAGTTCCCCCCATCGACAGGGCCGCAGCGGCGACAGCCGAGAGGTTCAGGAGGGCGCGGGCTGGCCCATTGGCGAGCGTTTCCGGACCCATGGACCAGTCCAGATCGCCGCGATGGTGGGCGAATACGCCCTTGGCCAGGGCCTCCAACTCTTGGCGGCTGAAGTGCTCTGCGCCGCTGGCACCGCCATAGGCCACGCGGGCGAATTGCAGCATGTCGGCCAGCTTGCGAGCGCTGCCGCTGATCAGGGCCATGGCGTCGTCGCGCATGTCCTGCGCTGAGGGGTCATCCAGCAGGTCAAGCCCAGACATGATGGCGCTGGCTGGGCTAATGAAGTCGTGACAGAGGCGTGAGGCCAAAAGCGAGGCTAGGGCCAAGCCGGGCAGTTCGGCGAGAGTGGCTTGTTCCGTTTCGGAGTTCATAGTCGCAGTTCTGGCCTGATTTGCGCTTTGGCAAAACCGTCTCGCCCTCTATGCACTGCCGTGATGGACCCGTTCCTCGAACCCGGCGTGCTGGTGCGTCATCCTGGCCAGCTCGACTGGGGCATCGGCCAGGTGCAGTCGGTCGACGGCTGGCGGGTGACGGTGAATTTCGAAGAGGCCGGAAAACAGACCATCGACGCGCGCAGTGTCGCGCTGGTCTGGGTATCGGATAATCCTAGGGACCAACGATGAGCAGAGACGCCGCCGGCATCGGCGCCAAATTGGCGGATATCACCGAAGAGGCTGCGGCCCTGATCCTGCCGCTATGGCGGTCGGGTCTTGATGTCATGCACAAGGCCGATGAGAGCCCGGTTACGGTTGCCGATCAGCGGGCCGAGCGGCTGATCCTTGATCGACTAGCCGTCGCCTTCCCTTACATCCCCGTCATCTCTGAGGAAGACAGCGCCGAATCCGGCGTCCCCAAGACCATCGCTGACCGTTTTTTCCTGGTCGATCCCCTGGATGGCACCAAGGCCTTTGTGCGCGGCGATAAACATTTCACCGTCAATATCGGCCTTATCGAAAACGGCCTCGCTGTGGCTGGGGCGGTGACCGCTCCGCCCATGGGCGAGACTTGGTTCACTACGCCCACCGGCGCGGTCAAGCGGGCGTTCGGCGGCGCGCCGCATCCGGTTCATGTGCGGCCCTGGCGCACCGGGTCGGCTGTCGCCCTGGTCAGTCACACAATGAAGCCCGAGCAGCTTGAGGCCCTGATCGCTGAATATAGCTTCGATGAAGCTCAGGCGATGGACAGTTCGGTCAAGCTTTGCTGGCTGGCTCAGGGCGGGGCCGACATCTACCCGCGTCACGGCCCGACCATGGAGTGGGATATCGCTGCGGCTCAGGCGGTGTTGGAAGCGGCCGGCGGAACCCTGACCGCCCCGGACGGCTCGCCCTTCCTTTACGGTAAGGCGGAGGCCGGTTTCCGCAACGGCTGGTTTGTCGCGCGCGGTGGCTAAGCCCTAGCCGCGGCTGAAGCCGAGGACATCCTGCATGTCGTAGAGCCCGGGCGGCTGGGCCCGGACCCAAACCGCCGCCGCCAGCGCGCCATTGGCGAACAGGCTGCGGTCGCGCGCCGAGTGCGACAGGGTCAGGATCTCGTTCTCTGAAGCGAAGGTCACGCTGTGTTCGCCGATAATGCCGCCGCCGCGCAGGACCGAAAAACCGATCTTGCCCGTGGTTCGGGTGCCGTTGCGATCGAGGCTGACCGGCTCGGTAAGGGCGCTTCCGCGTCCCTGAGCCGCGGCCCGGCCCAGCATCAATGCGGTGCCGGAGGGGGCGTCGATCTTGCGCTTGTGATGGGCTTCGAACACCTCAATGTCCCAGTCGTGCGCAGGCAGGGCGGCGGCAGCCTGTCGTACAAGCCCCAGCAACATATTGACCCCAAGTGAGAAATTGCCCGCCTTGACGATGGCTACACGGCTTGCTGCGCGGGCGATGGCCTCTTCCTGTAGGGCATCAAAGCCCGTCGAACCGATCACCAGGGCGGGCGGGTTGTCCTGGCCGGCGCATACGGTCGCCAGGGCGGCGGAAGCGGCGGGGGCGCTGAAATCGATCACCACATCGCAAGCCTTTAGGGCCGACTCCATCGCCATCAGCGCCGGATCGGTTGCGGCCGGCCGGTCAAACCGGGCCGCGACGATTACGTCTGGGCGGGTGGCGGCCGTGATGGCAACAGCCCCGCCCATACGGCCCAAGGCGCCGGCGATGGCGATACGAAGGGGGTGTTCCTGGTTCAAGCGGGCTCTCCCAGCCGTGACGGCGGCTCACTTTAGGTCGCCCCTTAGCTCTACGACAGCGATCAAATGGTCAAGAAGGGCTTGGTTGTCTGCCGAGCCTGGGTAACACTCTCTTTGAGTTAAGTGGAGGGGACCGGCGCCGCAGCGTCTGATCGCCGATTACAGACGGGGCCGTGGGATCAAAATGACCGATAACAAAGCCAGTGTCACCGATCAGGAAGCGCTCGACTTCCACAAATACCCCACGCCTGGGAAGATCGCCGTCCTGGCAACCAAGCCCATGGCCACAGCGCGTGACCTCAGCCTAGCCTATTCGCCCGGCGTCGCCGCGCCGGTCTTGGCCATCGCCGCCGACCCGGACCTAGCCTACGACTACACCTCCAAAGGCAATCTGGTCGCGGTGATCTCGAACGGCACCGCCATCCTGGGCCTGGGCGACCTGGGAGCCCTGGCCTCAAAGCCGGTAATGGAAGGCAAGTCGATCCTGTTCAAACGCTTCGCCGACGTCGATTCAATCGACATCGAATGTCTGACCAAGGACCCGAACGAACTGATCACCGTGGTCAAGAACATCGGTATCACCTTCGGCGGCATCAACCTCGAAGACATCAAGAGCCCCGAGTGCTTTCGCATCGAGACCGAGTTGCAGGAACTGCTCGATATCCCGGTGTTCCACGACGATCAGCACGGCACGGCCATCATCACCGCCGCTGGCCTGATTAACGCCTGTTACATCTCGGGACGCGGGCTTGATGAGGTGAAGGTCGTGCTGAACGGTGCCGGGGCAGCGGGAATCGCCACCCTGGAACTGATCAAGGCCATGGGCGTGCCGGCCGAGAACTGCATCGCGGTGGATTCCAAGGGCGTGATCTATCAGGGCCGCACCGAGTCCATGACCCAGGAGAAGAGCGCCCACGCCGTGCGCACAGACGCCCGCACCCTGGCGGATGCCATGAAGGGCGCTCAGGTATTCATCGGCCTGTCGGTCAAGGGCGCTGTCACGCCGGCCATGGTGGCCAGCATGGCCCCGAATCCTCTGATCTTCGCCATGGCAAACCCTGACCCGGAAATCACTCCGGATGAGGTGCGCGCCGTGCGCAGTGACGCCATCGTCGGCACGGGCCGGTCAGACTACGCCAACCAGGTCAACAACGTCCTGGGCTTCCCGTACATCTTCCGCGGGGCGCTGGACGTGCGAGCCCGGCGGGTCAATTTGCAGATGAAGATCGCCTGCGCCAACGCCCTGGCCCAACTGGCGCGCGAGGATGTGCCGGACGAGGTGGCCGCTGCCTATTCCGGCCGCCAGCTCAAGTTCGGTCCTGACTACATCATTCCGACCCCATTCGACCCGCGCCTGATCTGGTACGTACCGCCCTTCATCGCCCAGGCAGCGATGGATACCGGCGTGGCGCGCCGGCCGATCGCCGACATGGATGCCTACCGCGCCAACCTGGCCCAAAGGCTCGATCCTTCGGCGGCCTTCCTGCAGAAAATCTCTGCCGCTGTCCTCAGCGGTGAGAAGAAGCGCATCGTCTTCGCCGAGGGCGAGGAGCCCAGCGTGATCCGTGCCGCCTATGCCTTCAAGACGCAGGGCTTTGGCGAACCTGTGCTGTTGGGCCGAACCGAATTGGTTGAACAAAACATGCGTAGCGTGGGGCTCGACCCGGCGGTGGCGCAGATCGAGGTGATCAACGCCCGCACCTCCGACAAGACGGCCTCCTACGTCGACCAGCTCTATATGCGGCTGAGCCGCGAAGGCTATCTGAAGCGCGATGTGCAGCGCTTGGTGCATCAAGACCGCAACAGCTTCGCGGCCTTGATGGTGGCGCAAGAACACGCCGACGGCATGGTAACTGGCGTGACCCGTAATTTCGACCAGGCCCTGGACGAGGTGTTACGCGTGATCGATCCGGCGCCCGGCGGGCGCGTGATGGGCATGAGCGTCGTCCTGGCTAAGGGCCACACGCTTTTCGTGGCCGATACGAATGTGACCGAACTCCCCGAGGCGCAGGAGCTGGCCGAAATCGCCATCGAGACTGCGCGGGCGGTGAAACGGCTGGGCTTCGCGCCACGCGTGGCTTTCCTGTCCTATTCGACCTTTGGGAACCCCACGGGCGACCGGTCAGAAAAGGTACGCGACGCGGTTGCGATCCTCGACGAGATGGATGTCGACTTCGAATACGAGGGCGAGATGCCCCCCGACTTGGCGCTCAACCCGGCCAAACGCGGCAACTTCCCGTTTGTGCGCCTGACCGGTCCGGCGAATGTGCTGATCATGCCGGCCATCCACTCGGCCTCGATCTCCACCAAACTGGTGCAGGAACTCGGCGAGGCGACGGTGATCGGGCCGGTCTTGCTGGGGCTTGCCAGGCCGGTGCAGATCGTGCCGTTGTCGGCCTCGGTGACCAAGATCCTCAACATGGCCATCATCGCCGCCCACGAGCGGCCGCTTGCTTTGGCCGTTGACTAGCCCCTAGCCGACCCTGTTCTTGACCAGCTCGTCCACCACGGCCGGATCGGCCAGGGTGGAGGTGTCGCCGAGGTTGCTGACATCGCCTTCGGCGATCTTGCGCAGGATGCGGCGCATGATCTTGCCTGAACGGGTCTTGGGCAGGCCCGGTGCCCACTGGATGCGGTCGGGCACGGCGAAGGCTCCGATATCGACCCGCACCCGGCCCATCAGGTCGCGGCGCAGGATTTCCTCCGGCTCGACCCCAGCGTTCAGGGTCACATAGGCGTGGATGCCCTGGCCCTTGATGTCGTGCGGGTAGCCGACCACGGCGGCCTCGGCCACATGGCGGTGCGCTACAAGCGCACTTTCGATCTCGGCGGTGCCTAGGCGGTGGCCAGAGACATTGATCACGTCATCAACCCGGCCGGTGATCCAGTAGTAGCCGTCGGCGTCGCGATAGGCCCCATCACCGGTGAAGTACTTACCCGGGAAGGTCGAGAAGTAGGTCGATAGGAACCGCTCCTGATCGCCGTAGACCGTGCGCATCTGCCCCGGCCAGCTGTCAGCCAGCACCAAGGCCCCTCGCGCCTCGCCGTGCAGCACCTTGCCGTCGCCGTCGAGGATCTGCGGCTCTACACCTGGTAGGGGCAGGGTGGCCGAGCCTGGTTTGAGCGCGGTGGCACCGGGCAGGGGCGAGATCAGCATGCCGCCGGTTTCGGTCTGCCACCAGGTATCGACGATCGGGCAGCGGCCATCACCCACCACGCTGTGGTACCAAAGCCAGGCCTCGGGGTTTATCGGCTCGCCCACGCTGCCCAGCAGCCGCAGCGAGGCGCGCGAGCGGGCTTTGACGGGGCCTTCGCCGTCGCGCATCAGGGCGCGGATGGCGGTGGGGGCGGTATAGAAGATCTCGACCTTGTGCTTGTCGATAACATCCCAGAACCGGCCGTTGTCGGGGTAGGTCGGGATACCTTCGAAGATCAGGGTGGTGGCCGCGTTGGCCAGGGGGCCATAGACGATATAGCTGTGGCCGGTCACCCAGCCCACGTCAGCCGTGCACCAGAACACCTCGCCCGGGCGGTAGTCGAACACCTGTTCGTGGGTCCAGGCCACCCAGGCGAGATACCCGCCTGTGGTATGCAGCACACCCTTGGGCTTACCGGTCGAGCCGGAGGTATAGAGGATGAACAGTGGGTCCTCGGCGTTCATCGGCTCGGGATCGCAGCGGTCGGAGACGGTCTTCTTGGCCTCGCCATAGTAGATGTCGCGGCCAGTCGTCATCGCCGTATCGGTAGGCGTGCGGCGCACCACCAGGACCTTTTCAACGGCCGGGCAGCTTTCCAGCGCCTTGTCGACATTGGCCTTCAGCGGCACGATCTTGCCGCCGCGCAGGCCCTCATTGGCGGTGATTACCACCGTGCTGCCGCAGTCCTCGATCCGTCCGGCCAGGCTGTCGGGGGAGAAGCCGCCGAACACCACCGAGTGCACCGCCCCGATGCGGGCGCAGGCTAGCATGGCCACGGCCGCCGCCGGGATCATCGGCAGGTAGATGGTGACGCGGTCGCCCTTCTTAACGCCCAGGTCCTTCAGCACATTGGCCATGCGGCACATCTCGCTGTGCAGCTGGTTGTAGGTCAGGATGTCGTAGACTTCGGGGTCGTCACCTTCCCAGATGATCGCGGTCTGATCGCCGCGTGTCTTCAGGTGCCGATCGACGCAGTTGACGCTGACGTTCAGGACACCGTCGGCGAACCAGCGGATGTGGAAATCCTCGGCATTAAACGAGACGTCCTTGACCTGGGTGAAGGGCTTGATCCAGTCCAGCCGCTTGCCCATAGCGCTCCAGTAAGCGTCAGGATCGGCCTTGGCCTTAGCCACCGCGGCGTCATAGCCCGCAGCGGTCATCAGCGCCGTCTCTGCCCACGCTGCCGGTACGTCAAACACAGGCTTCAGGTCGTCGTCTTCGTCGCTCACGGGGGCGTCCTCACCTTATGCGTTGGGGGGAGTATGCGAACCGGCCGCGCCGGCGCAAGCTAGGGTTTCCCTACGCCTGAACCGAATTGAGCCGGAGACCCTGGAATGTTGCTCGCTAAATCAACCTGGCCCGAGATTGAGACCTTTCTGACGCGCTCGACTGCTGTGGTGATCCCGATCGGCTCTAACGAACAGCATGGTCCCACAGGCCTGCTTGGCACAGACTGGATGTGCCCAGAAATCATTGCGCATGAAGCTCAGGCGAGCCGCGACGATCTGTTGGTCGCGCCTACATTCAATATCGGCATGGCGCAACATCACCTGGGCTTTCCCGGTACGATTTCCCTGAAACCCAGCACTTTCATCGCCGCCATCGGCGACTGGACCCGGTCTCTGGCCGGCCACGGCTTTACCCGGCTCTACTTCCTCAACGGCCATGGCGGTAACGTGGCCTCTATCGAAGCAGCGTTCAGCGAGATCTATGCCGCCTACAGCTATGGTGGGCAGCGCGCGCCGGTTGCCTGCAAGCTCAAGAACTGGTGGGATCTCGCGGGCGTTACCGCCCTTGCCAATCGCCAGTTTCCCAGCGGCCACGGCACCCACGCCACGCCCTCTGAGATCGCCGTCACCCAGTGGGCCTATCCAGGCGCCATCAAGACAGCGCCCTATGGGCCGAAGATCGCCAATACTGGCCCAATCCGCGAAGCCTTGGACTTCCGGGCGCGATACCCTGACGGCCGCATGGGCTCAGATCCCGCCCAGGCGACACCGGAAAAGGGCGGAGACTTGGTGCGTATGGCGGCGGCATCGCTGGTTTCAGATGTGGCGGCGTTTGCGGCCGAGCCGAAACCATAGCGCCCGATCCGTTTTGATCGAATCGACCAAAACGGGTCAGGATTAGATCATGTTTTAGTTTGGAATCTCTGGTGTCTTCCTGAGCGACCCCTGGCAGTAGACCGCCTCGATCTCGAAATAGTCCCGGAAGGTGTCGCGGACGGGCGGCGCGTCCTAAAGCTCAGGTAGGAGGAACCGTAGAGCGCGGATTCAGGCGCAAACCACCTCCCCATCCACGACCTTAACCGGCCATTGCGTCATAGCCTCGTCGACACAGGGTCCGGCCACGCACTTGCCGTCTAGCGGACGGAACAGGGCACCGTGGCCGGTGCACATCAGGTGATCACTGGAGAACACATGGTCGCCGTCATACGCCAGGGGCCATCCGAAGTGCGGGCAGCTGTCGACATAGCCGATAACGTCGCCTTTAAACCGGATCACCAGCCCCATGAAAACGTCGTCGCCGGACCGGTAGCGGAAGGTCTTGCCGCCGGGCTCGTTGATCTCGTTCAGAGCGCAGAGCACCGTGCCGGCCGCCGGCCGGGCGGCGTTCGCCGGGTCCAGCTGGGCGCGGCGGTCGAGATAGGTCACCCGAAGACCCGGCGCCAGGGGCGGATTTCTGTGGCGGCGAACAGGCCGGCCTTAGCGTAGGGGTCTCCGGCGGCGAAGGCCTCGGCGCCAGCGCGGTCGGCGGCCTCCACCAGCAACAGCGAGCCGGTGGGCTTGTCGTCCGCGTCGAGAAAAGGTCCCGCCATCAGCAGCACCCCGGCGTCGAGCTGGCTCTGCAGATAGACCAGGTGCGTCGGCCGGGTGGCCATGCGTAATTCCAGCGAATCGGGCTTGTCGAAACAGGTGATGGCGAACTGGGGCATACGAACTCCTCCTAGAGTGTTTCTTCGCGGATCGGCCGCGATAGCAGGGCTTCGATGGCGGCATCGACCTCAAGGGCACCAGACAGGATGTCCTCCACTGCCGAACAGATCGGGGTCTCGACCCCGAGCTTGGCGGCCAGGGCCTTGAGCGCTGGGGCGGAGGCCACGCCCTCGGCGACGGATAGCTTGCCACTCAGCGCCTGTTCCAGGGTCTGGCCTCGCCCTAGCGCCAGGCCGACGCTCATGTTGCGTGACTGCGAACTGGAGCAGGTCAGCACCAGATCACCCAGGCCACAAAGGCCCGTGACGGTTTCGGCGTGGCCGCCCAGGGCTATGGCCAGTGGGGTCATCTCATGAAAGCCGCGCGTGATCACGGCGGCATGGGCGCTGCGGCCCAGGCCACGGCCCTCGACGATGCCGCAGGCGATGGCTAGCACGTTCTTAATCGCCCCACCGGCCTCGGCGCCGATCATGTCGTGCGCCAGATAGGGGCGGAAGGTGTGGGTGGCGATGGCCTCAGCCAGGGCTGCACCCAAATCGCGATCCGGGCAGGCCAGGGTCACGGCGGTTGGCAGGCCACGAGCCACCTCGGCGGCGAAACTGGGCCCCGACAGCACGGCGGCGGCAGCTTGGGGGACGGTCTCAGCCAGGACCTGGGTCATCAGCTTAAGCGAGCCCTGTTCGAAGCCCTTGGCACAGAGCAATACCGGCACGCCAACGCGGGCATGGGGCGCAAAGGTGGCTAGGCTGGCGCGTAAATGCTGCGCCGGGGCAACGGCCAGGATCAGGTCGCAATCGGCCAGGTCGGCGGCGTCATGACTGGCGCGGATGGTGGGGTCGAGTGCCACCCCGGGCAGGAACAAGCCATTTTCATGGTTGGCGTTGACGCTGGCAACCACGTCCGGTTCGCGCGCTTGCAGCAACACATCCAGCCCAGCGCGGGCGCAGACCTGGGCTAGGGCCGTGCCCCAAGCCCCCGCACCGATCACGCCTGCAGATTTGAACGCGGTCATGCCTTGGCTCCCTTGCGGCCGGCGGTCTTGTGCATTGGCGCGTCCGTCGCGGCGGCCTCGTCCAGCGGCCAGCGCGGGCGGGCCGATACGTTAAGCGGCGAGGTGAGCCCCAGCATAAGGCGTTCCGCCCCAGCCAAGGCGATCATGGCGGCGTTATCGGTGCAATAGGCGAGGGGCGGGGCGAAGAATTCGAAGGCGGCCGCCTCGCACTCGGCAATGAGGGCGGTGCGTACGGCTTGGTTGGCGGCGACGCCGCCCGCCACCACGAAGCGGCGTTGTGCATGGTGCCGGGCATAGGTTCGCATGGCCACGGCCGTGCGGTCGGCCAACTGGGTGGCGATGGCCAATTGCACCGCGGCGGCGAGATCTCGCCGGTCTATCGCGTTACTGATCTTCATCGCGGCGCGGGCTGCTGCGGTCTTGAGGCCGGAGAAGGAAAAATCGCAGCCGTCGCGCCCAGCCAAGGATTTGGGCAGGGCAAACCGCTTGGGGTCACCCCCTTGCGCCGCGCGCTCCAGCGCCGGCCCGCCCGGGAAATCCAGGCCCAGCGCTCGGCCGATCTTGTCAAAGGCCTCGCCGGCCGCATCGTCGAGCGTTGCGCCCAGACGTTTGGCAGCGCCCACGCCCTCCACCTCAAGCAACTGGCAATGCCCGCCGCTGACCAGCAAAAGCAGGAAGGGGTAGGGAATGTCGGAATCGAGCCGAGCCGAGACCGCATGGCCCTCTAGATGATTGACCGCGATCAGAGGTTTTCCCGCCGCCAGGGCCATGGCCTTGCCGAACGCCAGCCCGACCATCACCCCGCCGATCAGGCCGGGCCCGGCTGTTGCCGCGATACCGTCGAGTTCAGAAACCGTGATGCCCGCGTCGGCCAGCGCTCGCCGGGCCGTGCCATCGATCACTTCCACATGCGCCCGCGCCGCCACCTCGGGTGCTACGCCGCCGAATGGCGCATGGGCTTCGGCCTGGCCACGCACCACTGATGACAGCACGGTCGCCCGTCCGCCGTCCAGCCGCACCACGGCAGCGGCGGTTTCGTCACAGCTGGTTTCCAGGCCGAGGATGGTGAGGGCGTTCATATCGCCTTGTACGACATTGCGGGTGCGCCGCCGCTCCTGTAGCGGGAGGACGTCACATTCGAGGTAACTGTCCCGCCGTGTCCCCGCAACCGCTCATCCGCATTGGTGCCCGTGGCAGTCAGCTGAGCCTGGCCCAGAGCCGGATGATGCAGCTGCGTATTGCCGCAGCGCTTGGTGCCGCAGCGGAGGACGCTGAAGCTGTCGCGCCTCTGGTGGTCATCACCACAAGCGGCGACCGAATTCAGGATCGTCGGCTGCTGGAGGTGGGCGGCAAGGGTCTTTTCACCAAGGAGATCGAGGAGGCCCTCAGCGACGGTCGAATCGACTGCGCAATTCATTCGCTGAAGGATATGCCGGCCGTACTGCCCGACGGCCTGGTCATCGCCGCAATTCCGAAGCGTGAAGACCCGCGCGACGCCCTGATCCTTGGGGCGGGAGTTGTCGCCACGGGCGTGGCCGACCTGCCCAAGGGCGCGCGTCTCGGCACCGCCAGCCTGCGCAGGCAAGCCCAGGCTCTGCATATGCGCCCAGACCTGGATGTTCAGGTGTTGCGCGGCAATGTCGATACGCGCCTGGCCAAGCTGGCCGCTGGCGAGGCCGACGCGATCCTGCTGGCCAATGCGGGCTTGAACCGTATGGGATTGACGGTTTCGCGCCTGCTGCTTGATCCCATCGCCGCCCCGCCGGCACCGGGCCAGGGTGCTCTGGCCGTGGAGACCCGCATTGGCGACCGCGACCAGCCCTGGGTTGCCGCCCTGCGATGCCCAGACACCACGATCGCCGTCGCCGCCGAACGGGGGGCTCTTTGCGCCCTGGAAGGCTCTTGCCGCACGGCCATGGGCGCGCATGCCGTGATCGCAGACGGGGCGCTGACCCTGGTCATCGAGGCTCTGAGCCCCGATGGCGTCCATCGCTGGCGCCGCCAGGGCCAATGCGCCGCCAGTGAGGCCGATGCCTGGGCGCTGGGCCTGATGCTCGGTCACGAGGTTCGCGCCGAGGGCGGCGACCGGCTCGAACTCTGACATGAAGATCTGGGTCACCCGCACCCAGCCTGGTGCCGCGGCCACGGCGCAGCGCCTCAGCGCCCTTGGCCATGAACCGATTGTCGCGCCGCTGCTGGACGTGCGGCGGCTCGATACGCCGATCAACTTAACCGGCATCGCCGCCATTGCCTTGACCAGCGCCAACGCCGTCGAGGGCCTGACCGGTGGTGATATCCCGGTCTTCGCTGTTGGCGAGGCCACCGCGCACGCAGCCCTCAGGGCCGGATTTTCCGATGTGCAGTCTGCCTCCGGCGATGTCTACGCCCTGGGACAACGGATCGCCGCCAGTCTGCCGCCGGGCGCTGTGGTGTTGCACCCCTGCGCCGCCGAACGCGCCGGCGATCTGGAAGCACCCCTTGCCAATGCCGGATTGAAGTTACGCCTGCTTCCAGTCTACGAGACCCTTGCCGCGCCAGTCGATGCGGCGATTCTGCGCGCCCTGGCGGGCGCAGACGCGGTCTTGCTGCACTCGCCGAAAGCCGCGCGGATACTGACGGCCTTGCTGCAGAGCCACCCCAGCACCCTCGACCGCGCCTTTTGTCTCTCCCGGGCGGTCGCAGATGCTCTAAAGGGCATTAAAATCGCGAATGTGGCCGTTGCGACCCTTTCCAATGACACGGCGCTGCTTAATCTGGTTTCCCATGATCCTCGCGCCTGACACCGCCGAAATCGCGGCACCCGATCCGTCAGACTGTGGGCGCTCGCGTAAGGCCGCTGGCTGTCTGGGGGCTGATCCTTTTCGGCATGGTCTGCGTGGGGGCCGGCATGGGGATCGCCATCTATGGTGCGCGTCTGCTGCAGGGTTCCTGGGCAGAGCTGCCCGCACCAGTCGTCAGCACCGCCCCCTTAACGCCGGTCGTCGCTCCTGATCCCTTGCCGGGGGCCGCTCCGCCGCCGACCTGCTTGAGGAAGCGCCGGCCCTGGCGCGCGTTCTTGCGGCTCAGGCGGCGGAGGCCGCCGGTGACGCAACGGCCGCTCGTACCGCCTACAATGCCATGCTGGGTTTTCCGGAAATGCGGCTGGCCGGGTTGCGGGGTCTGATGCAGGCGAACTTCAATGAGGGCGACCGGGTCCAGGTCATGGCCCATGCCCGCACCACCTACAACTTGACCAAGACGGCCCCCTGGGCTTGGCGCGCCCTGCTCGATAACCGGCTTGAAGCGGGTGACTGGCAGGCGGCGCTGGCCTTAGTCGCCTCGGCTCAGGAACGAAAGGCGGTTTCACCGATCGTGGCCGAACGCAGCCGGGCCGCCTTGCTGGCTGCGTCGGCAGCCGACAAGGAAACCTCTGCTGTAGCCGATGATCGCGCCCGAGCGCTGGATTTTTCCTTGCAGGCTGTCAAACAGCAGCCATCGTTTGCGCCCGGCGCGGTCATGGCCGCACGTCTGCTGGCTATGGAAGGTAAGGGCACCCGCGCGGGCGCGATTATCGAACGGGCCTGGAAGAGCCATCCACATCCGGCGCTATGGCTGGCCTATCGCGCCGTGCGCACCTATGAAACCAAGTCGGCCCGCGCCTTGCGTTTGGGTGTGCTCGCTGCGATCAACCCTGATACTCGCGAGAGTCGTTTTCTGCGCGCTGAGGCCGCCTTGCTCGATGGCGATCTGGCCCGGGCCCGGGGGGCGGCCGCCACCCGCGATATCAATGCGCCCACGGCGCGCGTCGCCGCCTTGATGGCGCGAATCGCCTTTGCCAACCAGGCGGGCGACGAGGCTCGTGCCTGGATTGCCCGCTCAGCCGGGGCACCGCTGGAGCCCGATTGGTCCGACCTCGATCCCGAAGGCCATGCGTTCTCCTATACGCGGCAGGACCGGGCCCGGCTGGTTTCAACCTATGGCGAGACCGGCGAGCTGATTCACCCGCGTTTTGAGCGCCGTGAGCGCGCGATGAGTGAACTGCCGCAGCTGCCAGCCGCCTATTACGACTCCGCACCGTTTGTGTGCGCGGTCAGCACCGTCGCCGTCTTGCCTATTCCTGACGATCCCGGTCCGCCCGATGTTGTGGCCCTAACACCACCGGTAC
>CAISYT010000016.1 GCA_903889785.1 uncultured Caulobacterales bacterium | reverse complement strand
TTGTGAAACGTCCGTTTCAGTATGTAATATGGCGTTGACCCCCTACGCAACCCCCTACGTTGACCCCTACGTGGCGGGCTACGATAGGGGCGGCAGATCAATGGCTTATAGCCTGTAGAACGGGGTTTCCGTCCAATACGCGCGAGGCGTAGGGGCCTCCGTTGTGGGTCACGTAGCGGGCTACGTTGGGGCCTACGAATCTACAGCGATTCCAAGGTACTAGGCGTTTAGATATGGGGGTCTGGCTGTTGGGAAATGTTGGGATTGCCGCAGCCATTGCTGCAGGCCGCGTTGTTCATTCAGAACAAGGACATAACAGTTGGGCTCCCCGTCCTGGCGCTTCAGGTTTCTTCAGGTTCGGGCGGCCCGATAACAGGCCCGGAACAGGTGGCGGCAACCTTACAAAACCTAACATTCAGGCCCGATTAAAATATTCGGATTTATTCGGGCCCCGGCTGGAATGTTGACTTTTGTTGACCTTGGGCGAGCCTAGAACTGCCACCAGCGGCGACGTCGCCGAGCATCCAGGGCCTCGACCTGGCGCTGCAGATCGGCGGCCCGCGCTTCGGCAGCCTCCCGCTTGGCGCGTTCCGTGGTGGCGGCCCCGTGGGCTTCGGCGCGCTCGATCTGGATGGCCGCCAGCTCGACCCGCAGGGCGTCGGCCTGGGCCTGCAGCACCTTCCGGTCGAGGCGTTCCCGTTCGGTCGCGGCCTGTTCGCGCTCTAGTGCGGCTTCCAGGGGGCCTACGGCGGCCCGTACGGCATCGGCTAGCGTAGGGGTAGGTTCGGACGGGGCAGGGGGCTGTCGTGACTCTGCAGGGCGTTTCTGGCCCGTGGCGAGCAATTCCCCCGGCACCAGTATTTCGGCGGCGTTGTCTGTGTTCCTGATCCGCTTCGCCCACTTGCCGCGCCTAGCTCTGGCGGCGGCAGCGTTGGGGCTACGTAGGCCCAGCCGTTCGGCCGCTTGTTGGTAGGTCAGCCAGACGGAGGCGGCGGGATCGGTCATGTCCGGACGATGCGCGGTGCCTTTGGCACGATCAAGCCGCGGCCTCGTTCCGCTCACCGCAATAGGTTGATCAGATGCCGTCTGCCGCCATTACCCGCAATCCTCAGAGGCGTCCACTAAGACATTGATACATATGCAGTTTTTAACGAGATTTCCCCAGTTGAAGACCTTCATACATATGATACTTTATGCAGGTGACGAGATTGAGGGCGGCCCTTAACGAAAAAGGGGCCACCAGTTAGAGCTGGCAGCCCCTTTGAAATCGTTGCCCGTGCGGACTTTCAGACCCCCGCTGGACGACCCGAGAGTGCCATTTCCGAATCGGCAATGCAACACCTGCAACGCCGAGCTCTCTCCGTTCAGCGCCGCGCGGTACCTCGACCCAGCCCTACACGGGCGCATCTACGAGGCCGTCATGGTAGCTACTTCAACGTTAATCCCGCTCTCCCAGGTTCCAGAACTCTTCCCCGAAGGCGCAAAGCCAAGCCGTGCGACCGTCCATCGCTGGTCCAAGCGGTATCCAGGTCTGACGATCCGGATCGCCGGGCACGATTACATGCAACACACGACTGCCGAGGCCATCGGTAGCGGTGTGCCGCTGGCTGATGCTGCGCGCGCCGGGGCGGAAGGTGCACGGGCGGCTTGATGCCCGCCGCCTCGCCCTTGTTGCTGATCGTTTCCAAAGCTCATTCGATGGCGAACGTCTCGCCGCCTTTGACGCTGCCGGCAGGATGCTGGCCGCTGCCGGGTGGTCTTGGCGTGAGCTAATCGACCGGGCCGTCGAGGCCGGGAACGACGACGACGCAGGCGAGCCGGTCGAGGCTCATCATCACCAGGCCGTTGCCGAGCTGCTCCGCCATGCCGGCGAGCTGCTGACTCCGTGGGAACATGGATTCCTGCGCGGCCTGCAGGGCTTCCGCACGCTCTCTGAAAAGCAGCGCGACACGCTGGCCGAGATACAGCGCAAGGCCGACGCATGACGGCGCGCAACCCCGACGATCTGGCCGCACTGAAAGCCGCGCTCGCGGACAATGCCGAGACGTTGCTGGTCGAACTGTTCGGAGAGCCCAACAGCCGACGCGGCCGTGAATGGCGATGGGGCAGTAAGGGCAGCGTCGCCTATCGTTTCGACCGGCGCACGTTCTGGAATTTCGAGGCCGACGCGGGCGGTAGCTTGCTCGACGCCATCATGTGCCGCGATGTCTGCAGCTTCCCGCAGGCCGTCACATGGGCGCGTGCCTGGCTGGGCGACGATGCGACCGCGAGGCCGAAGCCATCCCCACGAAAGCGGCCGACGTTCGACGCCGATGCAGAGCAACAGCGGGCCTTGTCCGAAGCGGCGGCACTGTGGCGAGCTGGTCGAGGCATCAACGGCACTGCCGCCGCTCGCTATCTGCAAGGCCGTGCAATCGACGGCTGGCCCGCGGATTCCGTGCGGCTCATTGGTGCGCGAGACGTTGCGCGCATCGCGTGGAGCTGGTGGCGTTGGCCGGCGGTGATGTTCCCGCTCACCAGCGGCGACGGCACCGTGACCGCCGTGCATCTGATCGCGCTCACCGACCAGGGCGAGGCGATTAAAGACAAAGACGGCAGAAAGCTGAAGCGCACGCGCGGGGTTATGAGGGGCTCTGCGGTTCGTCTCCCCGGCGACGATGCTGGGGCGCTGCTGCTGCTGGCCGAGGGTGGCGAGGACGCGCTTTCGATCTGGCTCGCAGATGGCAGCGAGACCTGGGCGATAGTCGGTGCGATCGGGCGCGCACCTGTCGATGACGTCCCCCTCGATCGTACCATCGTTGTCTGCCGCGACGACGATGCGCGCAATGCGTCATCCAGAAAGGCATTGCGCGATGCGATCAAGAAGTGGCGTCGCGCTGGCCGGCATGTTGTCGAGGCGCAACCGTGGCGGCTCTCTCGCGGTGACAAGTCGGACTTCAACGACGTTCTGAAACAGCATGGCCCCGACGCTGTACGCGACCGCATCGAGGCGGCGTTAACGCCAATAGCGGCCCCGCCGGGGAAGCCCCGCATACAGGCCGTGCAGGACTTGGCGGGCGCTATCTCGCGCACCATTGCTGAGCTGCTCTCGTGGGGCGGCGGGGCTGTCCCGCTCAAGGTAATCCGGGCAACGCTGGGCTTGGGCAAGAGCGAAGCGGCGCTGCAGAAATTCATCGACGTAATACAGGGCGCGGTCATTCCCGGTCGGCCGATCATCTACAGCGCACCGATGCATACGCTGACTGCCGAGCTGGCCGATAGGGCCCGGAGAATGGCCGCCAAGCGCGGGCTCGATATCCGGGTGCGTGTGTGGCGGGGCCGTGAAGCCGACAATCCTGAGGGCACTGGCACAATGTGCCTGGACGTTGCCGCGGTCGCACTGGCCCGCGCTGCCAGGCAAGACGTTGCCAAGACCGTCTGCGATCATTGCGTCCACCGTTTCGGGTGCGCTCACATCGCACAAAGTGCCGCCGAGGCCGATCTATGGCTGGTGCCGCACACACTGCTGTTCACCAATCTCCCAGCGGCAATGCAGAACGCGGCGATGCTGCTGATCGACGAGAGCATCGTTCTCTCTGGCATGGCACAGCATTCCCTCGTCCGCTTCGATGACCTGGACAAGGCCGTGACACGCGGCCGTCGCCCAAGGCGGAAGAAGAACGCCAAGCCGGCGAGCATCACTGAGCTGTCAGCCGATCTGAACGCCGCCCTCCTGCCCATTCATCAGAAGCTTCTCGGCGCGGACCATCCGGCATCAAAGAAAGGCGTCCCTCTGCAGCGGGAGATGCTGGCCGGCATCACCGTCGAAATGGCCGACGACGCGCGCCGGATGAACAACAGTCGGATCAAGGACGTGGGCAAGCTCGACGCGCCTACGCGAGACGACCTGGTGCGGGTGCTGGCGCGGCTCGCTATCGAAAACCGCGCTCCATCCCAGGCGGCAATCCTCTGGCGGCATATTCGTGACTTCCTGGCCGACGATGGCGCGGCGGAATCCGGCCGCATCGAGGTGATCGAGCTGGCCGATGGCGAGCGAGCTTTCCGGCTGAACGGCCTCGACACGCTGGGCGACGGCTGGACCGCCCTGCCGACCTTGCACCTCGACGCCACCGCCAATATGGCGCTGGTGCGGGAACGGTTCCCACATGCTGATCTGGTGGCCGATGTCGTGGCCGCGGAGCCGCATGTGACGGTGCATCAGACTGTCGGGCAAAGCTTCAGCAACTCGTCGCTGGGCATCCGGCGGGCCAAGAACGCGACGACCGGCAAATGGGAAACGACTATCACGCCGACCAAGTTGGCCGATGATGTCCGGCGCGATGTTCTGGCGAAATCCGCGGTGCTGGCCGGTCGAACTTTGGTGGTCGCGCCGAAGGCATTGGCCCAGCTCTGGCGCAAGACCTTCCCCGATTACGTTGGTGTTGAATGGTTCGGGAATCTCCGTGGCATCGACAAGTACGGCGACGTTTCCCAGGTGATCCTAGTCGGTCGCTGGGGAGTCGGCCCGGACGATGTGGGGCGGCTGGCTGGCATCCTGACCGGGCGGGCCGTGCCGCGCATTGATGGCTGGTATCCGATCGCGACCGTCACTCTCGCGGCCGCAGATGGCAGCACCCGCACGGTCGATGCTGATCAGCATCCTGATCCGCTGGCCGACGCAGTGCGTGCGGCCCTGGTGGTCGATGAGCTGCTGCAGGGCGGTGGCCGGGGACGCGGCTCACAACGCGGACCAGCCAATCCCTTGCGGATCGAGGTGTACGGCAACACGCCGCTCCCTCTGCGGCTGGCGAGCATTTCCGACTGGACTGCGCCAGGGCCAGACGAGGCGACGCTGGCTGACCTGGGCGCATGGCTGGCGTCTCCCACCGATGCGGCAGAAGTCACGGGAAAGTCCGCCCGCGCTGTCACCGTCGCCCGGCAGAGGATGTGCACACGCCCCTATAAGAATACCTCTCTATACGGGCATGTGCACAACCTCCCTGCAGGGCTGGCAGCGGCCACCTACCAGCGCAAAGGCCCCGGCCGTGGCGAGCAACGGGTGGTCTATGACCCGCGACGCATCCCCGACCCGAAGGCATGGTTAGAGGCTCGTCTGGGCGCGCTGGTGCATTTCGAGGGCGACGACGGCCCCGAGGCCCCGCCGCCGGCCGTGTCGATGCCGGTGCCCGAGATACCCGCCCCCGTGGTCGATCTGCCGGCGGCTGTTCCTGCCGAGCCTGCGGGCCAATTTCTTGAGTCCATAAAAGGCGGCGATCTGGCTGTGGCCGGATTTTCGACGCAGTACGCGCGCGAGGGCCGCGGCTTCGCTGATAGCAGCGAGGTATCAGCGGCTCTGAAGGCGACGGCGACCTTTGCTAAAGTAGACGCAAGTAGTGAATGGCCGACGCCTTCCCTTCGCCCGGAAGCCTCTGCACCGGCTGATTTGCGCCGCAGTACGCGCGCTCACAAGACGGTCCAGGCCGTTCGGCAAGAGGCGGAACGGCGTGGGGAATTTCCCCACGTCTCAAAAACTGTAGACAAATCAGGACGTTACCAAGAGGCAAAACGGACGGGCGGCGACCCCTGGCCCGACTATGCCGGCGGAATCATGCCGGCAGGGATGATCGGATGGGTCCGCGACCGATGGCGCGGCTCCGGTCTCTCGCAACAGGAGCTTGCCGACCTGGCCGACATAAGCCGCGAGCAAGTCTCCAATGTGCTGGGGCAGCGATACGGCCTCTCGCCGGAAGCCGCTGCACGCCTTCGCGCGGTGGTGGCGTCCCTGCCCGTGGTCCAGGCGGCGTTGTGGTGATGGCTAAGGCAAAGCCTAAGATGGGCCGCCCCTCCCTCTATAGCGACAAGACCGCCGAGACGCTGTGCCGGCGACTGTCCGATGGCGAATCGCTACGGACCATCTGTGAAGATGAAGGCATGCCCTACCGCAAGACGGTGAGGCATTGGGCGTTCAAAAACCCCACCTTTGCCACCCAGTACGCGCGGGCGCGAGCCGAGGGCATGTACGCCTTGGCCGAGGATGCGCTGCACCGCGCCAAGACCTGTCGCCCGGAGGAGGCGGCGTCCACCCGCGTCTACGTCGACACAGTGAAGTGGTTCGCCTCCAAGATGGCGCCCGCAGCCTTTGGCGATAAGGCGGCCATCGACATCAACGCCAAGATCGAAGACTCCGGCGAGAAGCCCCAGACCGCGCTCCAGCTCGCCCGCGAGATCGCCTTTGCCCTGTCCGTCGCCATGCGATCGGCAGAGGCCACGAAGTCCACCCCGAGAGGCCCGGATAGGACGCTGGCGGTCGCGGCTCCGGTCACCGGCACCAATATTTCCGCAATCCCCCGAAGTTCGGGCATCGGATAGCTACCGTGAAAAAGAGCACCTGTTCCCCTGGGGAACACCCCCATGCTGACCGGCCCAATTACACGGCAGACGACTACATGCAGATGTGCCGTGACGGCGAGGCCAAGTGGTCGCTATCGGAGTATGCCCGGCTGGTGGGCGTGTCTCGCATGTACCTGCACCGCTGCATGATCTTCGCCAGTATTCCGGAAGCCGAATTTGAGCAGGTGCTCGACGACATGTACGCAGGCGGAAAACGACCCTCGACCACCGCTATTGCCGACGAGATCAAGCGCCGCACCGGCCGAGCCCGCCGCTATGTCGAGAAATGCCCGCATTGTGGTGGCGCGCTGCGGGAGCGGATGCGCTGACCCGGCGCCCTAAAGGCGCGTGTTCGGGGGGGGGCGGCTCCGACTGCTAGGGCCGCCACCGGCCCTTGCACCTGCGTCGTGCTGGTGCTTGGACATTCCCGGCTGTTGGGAAATGTTGGGATTGCCGCCGCCCCTTCAAGTCGATGACGGGGCGGGTGCGGCATCGCATCTCCACGCATGGGGGCCGCGACCGCGCTGGGAGCTTCAGAGCTGCGGCCGCGAAATAGCAATGGGGGGGCCTTCAGAAGTCCACCGCCGCGGAAGGGGCCAACCGCGGATGGTCTCACGCAGAGGTTTTTTTCCTCCGGCATAACCCCACCCCTATTTCTTTCATTTTCCCGGAAAAACGAATTTCAGAAAATGACCGTCCGACGCGGCTTAAATGCTTATGCCGCCAGCAGCCTCGACACCTGCACGGGCTACTTCGGCTTCCACTCTCGCGCCATCTTCTGCGCCTCCGCGATCTGTGCGGGCGTCATCTTCGCAGCGATCTGCTCCCGGCCCTCCCGCCGCATGCAACCGCATGAAGCAGGAGGGCGCAGAAGCGTCAGCGGTCAGCTACCA
>CAISYT010000015.1 GCA_903889785.1 uncultured Caulobacterales bacterium | reverse complement strand
TCGGTGCCGTCGCCGCCGCGGGCTACAGTCTGGCCGCCGCCATGAAACTGGCGGCCGCCGAGGTCAACGCCTTCTTTCGTATCGGCCCTGCTGCCACGGGTATCGGCGGTTCGCTGTCTTTGGCCCTGCTGGGCGCAGGCCACCTGATGGGCGTCACAGTTGGCGTGGCCATTCTGACCGGGCTGATCATTTCCTGGGGTATCGCCACGCCCCTGCTCACGGTTTTGCACCATGCGACGGGCCCGGCGGCTGAGGCCGCGACTACCATTTGGAAGACGCAGGTGCGGTTTATCGGGGCCGGAATCATCGCCACAGCGGCGGTCTGGACCTTGGGCAAGCTAGCAGGGCCGATCTGTACCGGCCTGAACAACGCCCTGGCGGCGCAATCCCGCATGCAGGCCGGTGACGAGACCCTCCCCCTGACCGAACGCGACATCCCGATTGGGATTATGGCCATCGTCAGCCTGGCCTGTCTGATTCCCGTAGGCTTCCTGGTCCATGCCTTCCTAGCCGGCACAGTTCTGGGCCCACACACGGGCAGTCTGATCGCCATAACCATCGGCTATGTGATCGTTGGCGGCTTCTTCGTGGCGGCGGTTTGCGGCTATATGGCCGGGTTGATTGGCACATCTCAAAGCCCCGTTTCAGGCGTGGGCATTCTTGCAGTGCTGGGCGCGGCCGTGGTGCTGGCGGCCCTGGCCAAGGGCACGGGCTGGGACCCGGACGGACATGCCCTTGTGGCCTTCGCCCTGTTTGTAACCTCGATCATCATCGCCGTCGCCGTCTCGGCCAATGACAATCTGCAAGACCTCAAAACGGGCCAACTGGTCGGGGCGACGCCTTGGCGCCAACAGGTGGCGCTGGTGATTGGCGTGGTGGCGGGCTCGCTGGTGATCTCGCCGGTCCTCGATCTGTTGAACCACGCCTATGGCTTCGCCGGTGCGCCCAATGTCGCCGCCGTGGCCTCGCAGCCCCTTCCCGCGCCCCAGGCTACCCTGATCTCGACCCTGGCCAAGGGGGTAATCGAGGGCAACCTCGACTGGAGTCTGATCGGCATCGGCGCTCTGATCGGGGCCGTGCTGATTGCCATCAACGAGACCCTACGCCGCACGAGCCGCTTCAGCTTGCCGCCGCTCGCCGTCGGCTTGGCGATTTATCTGCCCACCGGGGTGACCACGCCTGTGATTGTCGGTGCCTTTGCGGGCTGGGCCTATGACCGATGGTGCGCCCGGGGCAAGAGGCCAGAGGCGGCGCGGCGGCTTGGGGTGCTGCTGGCCTCGGGGCTTATAGTTGGCGAGAGCCTGTTCAGCGTGGTCCTGGCCGGGATCATAGTCGCCACCGGCAAGGGAGAGCCCTTTGCCGTGGTACAAAATTTTGGGACGCCGGCCACATGGCTGGGCCTGGTCGGGTTCATCGCCCTGGCCTTCAGCCTCTACCGCTGGACGCGAGCTCTTGGGGAATCCTCAGGAAATTCGTAGGATGCGGATGGTCTGCTGCCGCCCGCGTTAGAGCGAGGTTCCGCCTACGGTAAGCCCTGCGATTTTCACTGACGGTTGGCCCACGCCGACCGGCACCCCCTGGCCGGACTTGCCGCAGACGCCGATTCCGGGATCGAAGTCGAAATCGTTGCCGATCATGGTGACGCGGGTCAGGGCGCTGGGGCCGTCGCCAATCAGGGTGGCCCCCTTTACCGGCGACGTGATCTTGCCGTCCTCGACCATGTAGGCCTCGGTGCACTGGAACACGAACTTGCCGTTGGTGATGTCCACCTGGCCGCCCCCGAAATTGGAACAGTATAGGCCGCGCTTCATCGACGCGATCATCTCGGCTGGGTCATGTTCGCCGGCCAGCATACCGGTGTTGGTCATGCGCGGCATGGGCATGTGGGCATAGGATTGGCGCCGGCCATTGCCCGTGACCTGCATCCCCATCAGGCGGGCGCTCATGCGATCATGCATGTAGCCCACCAGGATTCCGTCCTCGATCAGAATGGTTCGGCTGGTAGGGGTGCCTTCGTCGTCGATGGTCAGCGAACCGCGGCGGCCTGGGATCGAGCCGTCGTCGAATACGGTCACGCCCTTTGCGGCCACACGCTCGCCAATTCTGCCGGAAAAGGCGCTGATTCCCTTGCGATTGAAGTCGCCCTCGAGGCCATGTCCAACAGCCTCGTGCAGCAGAACCCCGTTCCAGCCCGGTCCGATCACCACGTCCATCTCGCCGGCGGGGCAAGAAATGGCATCAAGGTTGACCACCGCCTGGCGCAGGGCCTCGTCAACCTGGTCCTGCCATTTGTCAGGGCTGATCCAGGCGTCGAAGCCGGCGCGGCCGCCCGCGCCGGACGAGCCAGTCTCGCGCCGTCCATCCTTCTCGACGGTAACTTGAACATTCACCCGCACCAGCGGCCGCACATCGCGAATCAGTCGCCCGTCGGCGCGTAGGATTTCCACCACACG
>CAISYT010000014.1 GCA_903889785.1 uncultured Caulobacterales bacterium | reverse complement strand
GGCGGTCAACTGGGCGGCCAGCGTCACATCACGCATCACGGCCGAACCGCATTTCAGGCCTGAGACCGATTTGGCTGGACAGCCGAAATTGAGATCCACGATATGGGCACCCGCCTTCACCGCCATTTCGGCCGCGCGTGCGATCCAGTCGGGATCGCCGCCGACCAGCTGAACAACCATGAGATCAAGACCGTCACCCACAGCCGCGCGGCGAACCTGGTCGGGCCGGCCGCGCGCAAATTCGGCGCAAGCCACCATCTCTGTGGCAACGTAGGCTGTACCCAGGCGCACGCTGAGACGCCGGAACGGCAGGTCCGTAATCCCGGTCATGGGTGCTGTCAGCACCCGGCCTTTCAGCGCTATATCTCCGAGGGTGAGCATCGTGCTTATTTTGTAAACACTCCAACCGCCGTCTTTTTAAGCACTTTTGTGCAGTGCGTAAACCCTGGACAATTCACATCTGTTGAGTGATGAGGCCCGATGAAATTCAGCGCAGTTCTCGTAGCCGCCGGATCGGGCCTTCGCGCCGGCCCAGGGCTACCAAAGGCATGGCGCCAGTTGGCTGGGCGGACCGTTGCGCGGTGGTCGGCCGAAAGCCTGCTCGCCGCTGGCGCTGATCCCCTAGTGGTGGTTGTCGCCACAGATATGATGCCATTTGCCGCCGAGTCCCTTGCAGGGCTCGATATTCAGTTCGCCTCAGGGGGTGCCAGTCGGGCTGAGTCGGTTCGGGCCGGTCTGACGACGGCGGCAAGCGTGTCGGAGCCCGACGGATTCGTTCTGATTCACGATGCCGCGCGTCCGTTTGTAATGCGTCGTCATGTCGCAGACTTGCTGGCAGCCCTGACACATGCAGACGGGGCCGTCCCTGCCCTGCCCGTTGCCGACACCTTGAAACGCCAGACAGATGCAGGCGCTACGACAGCGCCACGGGAACTCCTTTGGTGTGCGCAGACGCCGCAGGCCTTTAGACTAAATCATATTATCCGCGCCCACGCCGCGTGGAGCGGTCCGGGCGAACCGACAGATGATGCCGCTGTGATCGAGGCGGCCGGTGGTCGTATCGCCTTTTCTCAGGGAGACCCCCTGCTTATGAAGCTTACCTATCCGGAGGATTTCGCCATGGCTGAGCGCCTAGCCGGTGCCCAGCGCCAAAACCGCATTGGTCAAGGCTTTGACGCCCACCGTTTCGGGCCCGGCAACAGCATAAAGCTTTGCGGCATAGCCGTGCCGCACGACTTCGGTCTAGTCGGTCATTCTGACGCCGATGTCGGGCTGCATGCCCTGACAGACGCTCTGCTGGGGGCCATCGGAGCGGCAGATATTGGCGAGCACTTCCCACCAAGTGACCCGCAGTGGCGCGGGGCATCGTCTGACCGCTTTGTAAGCCATGCCTTGTCGCTGATTCACAGTCGCGGTGGTCAGGTGATCAACGCCGACATCACCCTGATCTGCGAGGCCCCCAAGGTGAAGCCCCACCGACAGGCCATGCGGGAGCGGATTGCACAGATGCTGGACCTGCCCGTGGAGGCCGTATCGGTAAAGGCGACCACGACGGAAGGGATGGGCTTTACTGGCCGCAGCGAAGGCCTGGCCGCGCAGGCCGTCGTTTCGGTTTCGCTGCCGGCCTAGCTACCAGCTGCCGATGTTTGGCAGGGAGCCCCAGGGCTCAGCTGGCATTAGCGCCGGGCCCTTCTGCAACAGCTCGATCGATATGCCGTCCGGCGAGCGAATGAAGGCCATACGGCCGTCGCGCGGCGGCCGGTTGATGATCACGCCCTTGGCCTGCAAGCTGTCGCAGACGATGTAAATGTCTTCCACAGCGAAGGCGAGATGGCCAAAGTTGCGGCCGCCACCATAAACTTCTGGCTCCCAGTTATAGGTCAGCTCTAACGCGGGGCTTGTTTCCGTGGTCGCGCCACGGGCATCGATCCCTGCCAGGTCGTCGGGCGCGGCAAGGAACACCAGGGTGAAACGGCCGGCCGTATTTTCGATCCACCGGATCTCAACCAGACCCAGTTTGCTGACGTAAAAGTCCAGGGCCATCTCGAGATCGGCGACGCGAACCATGGTGTGCAGAAAGTGCATCGGGTGCTGTTCTTACGCGACCAAGGTTTCTCCGACCGGCAATGACGGACTGCGATCAGGTTCGTATAGACATAGTTCCTAGCCCCGCTCGATGTCATCTCGATTTCCGGCTCAACTTGAGAGGTCTATGGTCAGGCTCCTTTGGTACCTTCCATGTTTGAGGACTGATTCTCAGCTCGGCCCATGACGATGTTCCCTGACCCGATCGACGCATTGGCACGGCAGGTGATTGACGCTGCGCGCAGGTCTGGTTTGCGGATCGCCACCGCCGAGAGCTGCACGGGCGGATTGGTCTCTGCAGCCCTATGCGCCGTCGCCGGTGCGTCCGATGTCTTTGATCGCGGCTTCGTGACCTATTCCAACACCGCCAAGATGGAAATGCTTGGCGTTCCAGCTAGCACACTTGGTGCATTTGGCGCTGCTTCGGAACCAACGGCCCGTGCAATGGCTAAGGGCGCGCTGGCACATTCGGACGCGGACCTGGCCGTCTCCATTACAGGGATTGCTGGCCCCGGCGGCGGCAGTCCTGAAAAGCCGGTCGGAACGGTCTACCTAGCCGTGGCGCGGCGCGACGGCGCGGTACAATGCCGCCACGAAAGCTTCGGCGACCGAGGCCGCGAGACGATCCAGTTGGACAGCCTGGTCTCAGCCCTGACGATGCTAATCGACGCCCCGGCATGACCGACCTTCGGGCCAGGATCGCTCCACTTTTTAAGGTGCGGCGTAACGACGTGCGCCATGCGATCCGCGTCTCTGCCGCCTGTGGCGCAACCTTCGCATTTATGCGCCTGTTCAACATCCCCGGCGGCCAGTGGGCAGTATTTACCACTGTCATCATCATGCAGGGCACTGTCGGTAGCACGCTGAACCAGGCCGTCGAACGCCTGATCGGCACCATGGTCGGGGCAATCGCAGGCTCCGTCGCAGTTTATGCCCAGGAAAAGAGCGGTGCCGACGCGGCACTTGTTCTGGTGATCCTGGTTGCCCTTGTCGCATTCATGGCGGCAAGCCGACCGGCCCTGCGCGCAGCCCCGCTGACGGCTGTCATCATGTTGGTGTCTCACCCCGTCGGGATGACGCCGGCGGCGGCAGCGATATTTCGGATCGGGGAAATCTTCCTGGGTGGCATAGTTGGCGTGGCGGCAACCCTGCTTATCTTTCCGACCCATGCCCACACCGCAGTGATGACGCGGCTCAATTCGGTCCTCGTGCAGATGGAAGCCATCCTGGCGTCTCATGCTGCCCGGCTAACCCTGGGCGCAGCCGACGAAAGCGCGATGGACATCTATATAACCAACAGGGCCAGCCTTGCGACCCTGCAGATTGCCATGGCTGACGCTGCGCGCGAGAGCGCCAGTCGCCTTGGCACCAACCGTCATACCGAGGCCACGCCGCGCGCCATCTGGCGCCTGCGCAACGACCTGGTGTCGCTGGGCCGAACCCTGAACCAGCCGCTGGCGGTGGAATCCATGGTCACGCCAGGCCAGACTGTGTTGAAGGCCTATGGGCTCTTCTTGGCGTGTTCCCGGGCAAATCTAAGTGGCGGACCTCGCCCCGATCGGGTCGCCGCCAACAAGGCGCATGCGGATTTCCAAAGAGCGGTGGAATTACTGCGCGCCCAGGGCGTGATGCGCGGCATCCCCTTCGACGACCTGGCGCAGACCTTTGCCTTCGTGTTCGCAATTGAGGCGCTCTACACCAATCTCAGCGATCTAGCTGATCGGCTGCAGGAAGCGCAGGAAGACCGCTAACCTAACGCTGGGCTGTACAGCGTTGCGGCGCGCGCCTCGAAACAGGCCACAAGCTTTTCGATAGCGAGGTGCATGTTTGCGGCGAGCAGGCCATCCAACAGGCGTGATTTAAACTCGAAGTCGATGATAAATTCGACCTGTGTTCCCGTGGGATGAGGCAAAAACTGCCAAGTATTATTCAGCCGCCGAAACGGGCCATACAGCAGCGCGACGCTCACAGTTTTGGTCGCCTCCTCCTTGCGCACGCGGGTGGCGAATTGCTCTTTCAGGAACGAGAAACCGACCTGAGCCTCGGCGTCGACGATCATCGCGCCGTCTAGTGCGGCGTGAGCATTCCAAGTCTTAAGCGCGGTGATCCACGGCACGAATTGCGGATAGGATTCGATATCCCCGACCAGATCGAACATCTGCTCGGGGCTGTAGGGCAGGATGTGCGTCAGGCAATGACGCAAGGCTATTTCAGGGAAGCCCGCTGCGCTGCGCGCAGGCGCTCAAAATCCTCGCCAGCATGGTGCGACGAGCGGGTCAGCGGGCTGGACGAGACCATCAGGAAGCCTTTGGACCTAGCGATCGATTCATAGCCGAAAAATTCTTCCGGCGTCACGAAACGATCGATCGCGGCGTGTTTTCGGGTGGGCTGCAGGTATTGGCCAATGGTGATGAAGTCGACACCGGCCGAACGCATATCATCCATGACCTGCATAACCTCTTCCCGGCCCTCGCCAAGGCCAACCATCAGGCCAGACTTGGTGAACTGGTTTGGATCGCGGGTCTTCACCTGCTCCAGCAACCGAAGGGAGTTGTAGTAGCGGGCACCGGGCCGAATGCTGAGGTATAGCCGCGGCACGGTCTCCAGATTGTGATTGAACACATCTGGCTTGGAATCGATCAGGATCTCGGCCGACCCGTCCTTCCGCAGGAAGTCGGGGGTCAGGATCTCGATTGTAACCCCAGGGGCTTGGGTTCTGATCTGGCGCACCGTTTCGGCGAAGTGCGCAGCGCCACCATCGGCCAAGTCATCGCGATCCACCGAGGTAATGACGACGTGGTTCAGCTTCATCTTGGCCACGGCCTCGCCGACCCGGCGCGGCTCGTCGGCGTCCAGCGCATTCGGCAGGCCGGTGGTCACATTGCAGAATGCGCAGGCCCGGGTGCAGATCTCACCCATGATCATCATGGTGGCGTGGCCGATCGACCAGCACTCACCTATGTTTGGGCAGGCCGCCTCTTCGCAGACCGTGGTCAGCTTGTGCTCGCGCACCAAACCGCGCGTTTCGTTATAGCCGGCTGATCCCGGCGCGCGCACGCGCAGCCAATCAGGCTTCTTCAGAACCGGGCTGTCAGGCCGCGCCTGTTTTTCGGGATGGCGAAGCGATGCGCCTCGCGTGTCTATGACCGTGACCATGCACCCTAAATCGACCTTCTTAACGTCAGGATCAAGGGTCGGACGCGGGTTTCACCGATTGTAACGATCCTTTTCAATTCGGCACCGCGCCGCTAGCCTAGCCAACGAGAAAGCGGGGACCGTTAAGACCTGCTGGAGGAACGCTGACGTGACGCCGCCGGTCTATAATCCACAGGATGCCAAGCAAGGACTGTTCGACGCCCTGCTGGACGCCAGGAACCGCTACGGCGGCAAGAAGCCGATCATCGAGGATCTGGACCGCCGCCCACTGTCCTATGACGATCTGATCCGTGCCAGCTTCGCCCTGGGCCGTCGCATCGCCGGAATGACCGAGAAGAGCGAGCATGTCGGCGTGCTGTTGCCCTCAAGCGTCGCAGTGGGCGTAACGTTCTTCGCCTTGCATGCCTTCGGCCGTGTGCCAACCATGCTCAACTTCACGGCTGGCCTTCGCAACCTGCGGGCCGCCTGCAAGTTGGCGGCAGTCAAACGCGTTCTGACGGCGCGACGTTTCATTGAGCAGGCCAAGCTACACGACGCGGTCGATGCCTTGATCGCCGAGGGCTGCGAAGTGGTCTATTTGGAGGATGTGCGGGCCAAGATCAGCCTCGCCGATAAGCTCTTCGCCCTGACCGCCGGCATGGCCCCGCGCCAATTCCGCGCCATGACCCTACCTTCAGATCCCGGTGTTCTGCTGTTCACCTCCGGCAGTTTCGGGACACCACGCTGTGTGGTGCTGACCCACGAGAACCTGATCAGCAATGTGCAACAGATTGCCAGCCACATCGCGCTCGATCTGGCCTGGGTGGTGTTTAATCCCCTGCCGACATTTCACTGTTTCGGCCTGACCGGCGGCATCACCCTCCCGCTTCTGACTGGAATGAAGGCGTTCGAATATCCCTCGCCCCTGCACGCCAAACAAATCGTACAGCTTGTGTCCGAGGTGGGCGGTTCTCTGTTGCTGGCGACCGATACCTTCATCAATCAGTACGTCCGTGCGGCTACGGGCGACGAATTGAGCAAGCTGGTGTTCATTGTCGCGGGCGCCGAGAAGGTGCGTGAAGAGACGCACAATCTGGTGGCACAGCGCTTTGGTGGTGTGCAGGTGCTGGAGGGTTACGGGGCGACCGAGGCCTCGCCCGTCATCGCCATCAACAAGCCGGAAGACAATCGCCGCGGTACAGTAGGCGGCCTGCTGCCGGGGATGGAGGCCAAGATCGAGCCGATCAAGGGTATCGCCACGGGCGGCCGCCTGCTGGTGCGGGGTCCAAACGTTATGGCGGGCTATCTGGATGACAACGGCCACATCCAGGCGCCGCAGGACGGCTGGCATGATACCGGAGACGTTGTGACGCTCGACCCGAACGGAAGCTGGATCACCATTCAGGGCCGGGTGAAGCGTTTCGCCAAGATCGGCGGGGAGATGGTGTCCCTGGCCGCCGCAGAAGCCCTGGCCGAGACAGCCTGGCCCGAAGGTCGCCATGCTGTGGTTGCCCTGCCCGACTTGCGAAAGGGCGAACGACTAGTGCTGGTCACGGACTGGCCCGGTGCGGAGGTAAGTGCCCTGCTGGCGCATGCGGAAGCCGCAGGCGCATCTGAACTGTCTGCACCCCGGCGGATCCTTAAAACCTTCGAGATACCGTTGCTTGGGACCGGAAAGACGGACTATGTCGCGGTTCAGCGGATGGTAGAGGCAGAACAGGCCTCCTAGGCTAATATAATCCAGCTTAACTGCATCGCATTTGGCGTAACTCCGACCAAGACGACGACGTCTCTCGTCGTCAAGGTTATCAGCATATCGCTGCTGGCCAGGCTGATGGCGAAAGTCGTGGCGTCGTCGATGACGATCCGGTCGCCCTCAAAGCCGTTGAAATCCAGAATGCGATCAATCTCAGCCCCGACGAAGGTGTGGAACTGGTCTGCGCCAGAGCCGCCTCTGATCGTATCATTGCCCCGGTCGCCCCAGATCAGGTCGTTGCCTGAGCCGCCGTCGAGGATATCGTCGCCCTGGCCGCCGCGTACCCAATCGTCGCCATCGCCGCCACTCAGCGTGTCATTACCAAGGTTGCCATAGACGATGTCGTTACCGTTCTCGCCGAAGAGCTGATCGTTACCCTGGCCACCGACAACCCAATCGTTGCCATTGCCGCCGTATTCGACATCGTTTCCCTTATTGCCGTTGATGTCGTCGAACCCTTCACCGCCGTAAATCACGTCATTGCCATCGTCACCGCGCAGGTAGTCGTCGCCGGCCAGGCCTTGGATCGTGTCATTACCCGCGCCGCCGTTGATGGTGTTCCCCAGGGCGTTTCCGGAGATTAGGTCAGCCCCGCTGCCGCCGATGGCATTTTCGATATTTGCCCCCTGGGCAATCGCCACATTGCCGATCAACCCGCCCACGCTGGAAAAATACCCGGGGCGAAGGTCAATGGTCTGGCTGACGGTAAAGCCGAAGAAGTTCAGAGTGTCTTTGCCACCAGCATCCCAAACCACGAAAATCGGCCGGGCAACGCTGGAGGTAAGAAGGAACCACGGCTGGTCTGCATTGGAGTTGAAGCCATAAACCGTATCGCCGGTCCGCGTGGCCATGTTGGCACCGTACTCAAGCTGGGCCGCAGCGATGTCATGCAGCAAGGGCGTTGTCGCGTACAGGCCGCGGAAATCGCCCCCCGTATTGCTCTCGTTGAAATAGCTCATGACCGTGTACTGGCGGCTATCTTCGTAATAGCTGGCGTCCGTCGCGTAGGTGAAGCTCGCGCCGGCCGTCGAATTGTAGGTGGATGGGTGGTCCAGCCCTATGGCGTGGCCTAGCTCATGGAGCACCAATTGCCCGCCGTAGTTGCTGACCGTCGGGGCCGCGTTATAGGCGTAGCTCGAATTGATCCAGACGTCGCCAGCCGTGGAATTGAAATTGGTATTGCCCGGCAGCATGGCGAAGCCAGCCGAACCGGCCACACCCGTCGTGTAATTGCCCAACAAGATCGAGGCGCTATTGGAATAGGCGGCGTCTCCTGTATTGCCAGATCCTGCCCGCGTGAAAACGATATTAGCCACGTCCGACCAGGCTTTGAGCGCCAGTTCCGTCTGATCAATCTGGGCCTGGTTGAAACGGGAAAACCCGCCCGCGTCATCGGGCATCTTCAGCGGTGCATCGGCGCGATAGG
>CAISYT010000013.1 GCA_903889785.1 uncultured Caulobacterales bacterium | reverse complement strand
CCAACACGATCCAGCCCAGAAAAAGCGCCACCACCGGGATCAGGAAGGTGACCAATTGCAGGTTGGTTGCCCCTCCTCATATCGGATCGCGGCCTATTGTGCGCTTTCACCGCTTGAGCACAGCACGGAATAAATATAACTCACCAGTACGTACATTGGCTAGGGGCACCCGCTCCGCTCCGGCAACAATAGGGATTATTCGCCATGACCGCTTCCCCCGGTTTCATGATCGGCCTGATCGGCTCAGGGATCGCGGCCTCGCGCACCCCGGCCATGCACATGGCTGAAGGCGCGCGCCAAGGCATGGGTTACGTCTATAATCGAATTGACCTCACAGCCCTCGGTTTGAGCGCAGAGGCCCTGCCAACCCTGCTCGCCGAAGCCAAGAGGCAGGGCTACAATGGCCTCAACATTACGCACCCCTGCAAACAGGCTGTAATCCCGCTTCTCGATGAGCTTTCCAGCGATGCCCTCGCCATCGGGGCGGTGAATACCGTCGTAATCCGCGGCGCTCGAACCAAGGGGCACAACACAGACTGGTGGGGTTTTCGTGACGGATTAATGCGTGGCCTGCCCAATGCCGACCTGAGCAATGTACTTCAGTTGGGCGCGGGCGGTGCCGGGTCTGCGGTGGCCTATGCCCTGAAGAAAATGGGCGCGCGCAACCTGATGATTTTCGACATCGACTCCGCCAAGGCCGATGCCTTAGCGGCCCAGCTCAATACCCATTTTGGCAGCGACACGACGGCGGTCGCCGATCCTGCCACGGCTGCGGCAAGGGCCAAAGGCCTTGTTCAAACCACCCCGATCGGCATGGATGCCCATCCGGGGATGCCGATCCCGGCAGAGGCCATTGATCCGCATCACTGGTGCGCAGAAATTATTTATTTCCCGCTGGAGACAGAGTTCCTTCGTCAGGCCAGAGCCAAAGGGTGCCGAACCGTGGACGGCTCTGGCATGGCGGTGGGTCAGGCCGTGCGGGCGTTCGAACTGTTCACGGGCGTCATGCCCGACGCCGAGGCGATGCGAACCACATTGTTCGCGGCCTAGCGACTTAAAATTAGACCAACGCTCGCAAGCGCCTAGGTGGCGACATGGTGGACCGTCTTACCGGGAGAATAGATGTCCATGATGTTCCAGTGACCACTGGTCGGCACGGGGGCGTTTTCCATGATCACATCCAGCACATAGGGCTTTCCGCTAGCGATGGCTCGCTCGAGCGCCGGCTTGAACTGGTCGGCGCTGCTGATTTTCTCGCCGTCAACGCCATAAGCCCGAGCGATTGCGGTGTAGTCCGGCGAATAGGGCTGGCCATTCTTTTCAAAAATCGTGCCCAGTGTGGTGCCATAATGGGCCTTCTGCAGGCCAGCGATGGTGCCAAAGGCATGGTTGTTCATCACCACCCAGATGACCGCAATATCTTCCTCGAAGGCTGTGGCCAGGAGGGACGGGTTCTGGCCAAAGCCGCCGTCGCCGACCATCGAGACGACGACGCGGTGCGGCGCGGCGAGCTTGGCACCCAAGGCCGCTGGGGCCCCGAAGCCCATGGTGGCATAGCCGCCGGGCGTGAGAATCGAGCCGGGGGTGTAGATCGGGAACTGCTGGCCAACCCCATTCTTGTTCCAGCCAACATCGGTGGTGATGATCGCATCGCGCGGCAGCACGGCACGGGTATCGGCCAAAATTCGCTCGGGCCGCATCGGAAACTGGTCGGATACCTGAGCGGCGGCATTGCTGGCCTTGAATTCGGTCTGGAAGGCCGCGATCTCGGCCTTGAGCTTCGTGGCGTCACGCCCCTGTGGATAGAGCGTGCGGGCGATGCGCAACAAAGTGGCTAGGCCCGACTTCAGATCGCTGATCGCGCCAATCTCGACCGGGAAGTTGCGGCCAATCTCCTCCGGGTCGATGTCCACATGGATCAGTTTCGACGTAGAGAAATCGAACGTGTATTCGGGCTCCCACGAACTGCAGTCGGCTTCCTTGAAACTGGTGCCAAGGCCCAGAACCCAGTCGGCGGTGCGGGTCTTTTCATTGGTGAAGGCCGCACCCCAGAAGCCCGTCATGCCAAGGATCAAGGGATTGTCATCACTGACGCATCCCTTCCCCATCAGGGAATGAGCAATCGGAATTCCCAGGTGTTCGGCGAAAGCCGCCAAGTCGTTTGACGCCCGGGCCAACAGCACCCCGCCGCCAGCATAGATCACCGGCCTGTCGGCATTGGCCATGGTAGTAACGATCCGCTCGGCGGTCGCTTCGTCAATGGTCGCTCTGGCGGCGTTGCGTTCCCCGCCGACAAGGCGCTCGAACAACTTTGTGTCGACACTCTTGGAGAAGATATCCATCGGCACGTCGATCAGCACGGGGCCCGGACGGCCGCTCTCGGCCAAGCGGAAAGCCTTATCGAGAATTTCGGGAAACAGGTCTGCGCGCTCCACGCGCCAGACGCGTTTGCAGAACGGGCGATAGATTTCCGACTGCTGGGCGTCGCCATGCAGGTTCACTTCCTGGTGCGGATGTTTGCCATAGTAGTGGCTCGGAATATCGCCAGCTATCACCACCATGGGGATCGAATCCAATGCCGCATTGGCGACGCCGGTCGCCGCATTGGTCAGCCCAGGGCCAAGGTGGCTGAGCAGTACCGATGCCTTGCCGGTGACCCGCGCATAACCGTCGGCCATGTGGGCACTGATCTGCTCATGACGCACATTGACGAACTTGATCGGGCTGTTGCTCAACGCCGTCAGGACAGCAATGTTGGTGTGACCGCACAGGCCAAAGATGTGCGTTATGCCCCGGCGTTCGAGGTCTCTGACCAGCTGGTGCGAAATCAGGTCTTCCATGGTCGTCCTACCCTCGAAGTCTCTGTCCGTGGGACCGCGCTCAGCGGTCCAGTTTGCGTTTGGCCGGTCCGGCGTAGGTGAAGGGGATGTCTTTTGGCATGGGCCCTTTCATTCGCTTTCCAGCGGTTGTCTGTTCCCAGGCATGGGCCAGGATCCCAACCGAGCGCGACAGGATGAAAAGCCCCCGACCCATCGGCGGTGCGAACCCGAGTTCGCAGAAGATCACCGCGGTTGCCCCATCGATGTTCATCGGAATCGGCTTTTGTGTGCGCCGCTGGATGGCGGCCTCCACTTCCCGTCCGATGGCGACGTAACCTCCCCCAACAATGCCCTGTCCCGCGGCCGCCTCAACCAAGCTCAACAACGGTGCGGCGCGCGGATCGACCGGGTGGAAACGATGACCAAATCCGGCAATGATCTTTCCCTTGGCCGCGATGGTCTCGGCTAGCGCCAAATCCGCAGCATCGGAGAGCCTAATCCCAGCATCGATTTTAAAACGTACCAGTTCGTACAATACCATACAATCCTGGCCGGCACCCCCATGTGTATCGCCCAAAACATTTATGGCGCTGGCCATGGCGTTGTTCAGGCTGATACCGCAGGTGCTGGCCATCCGGGCGATGGCAATCGAAGGCGCATGGGGTCCATGATCGACCGAGGCGACCAGGGCAGCTTCCAATAGCCTAGCCTGTGACGGCGTAGGCAGGTCGCCGCGTGTCATCAGCCAGATCATTTCCGGAAAGCTGATCTTGCCGATCAGATCCTGAATCTCGTAGCCGCGGATCGCGATCTCGCCGGGGTGGATGTCGATGATCGAGGTTTCCCACCAGTCAGAAGCCGATTGCACGACCGCGTCGGAGTCTTTCGCGCTCAAATGTCGCCCCTTTCATGCAGGCCCGCGATGTCCTCAGCCGTATAGCCAAGCGACGTCAGGATCTCGTCAGTGTGTTCACCCAACCAGGGTGGCGGCAGGGAAACATCGGGCTCGGCACCTTCGATGGTGAAGCCTGATCGCAGGACCTGGACCTGACAGTCCAGGCCGTCGCGGCGACCAAGGCTCTTTACAAGCCCACGGCCCTTGACCTGTGCCAGGTCGAGGGCTTCAGGCACGCTTAGGACCCGGCCCGATGGCACGCCAGCCTTGTTGAGGATAGATTCCCATTCGATCGCCGACTTCGCAGCAAGGCCGGCCTCGACTTCGATTGTCAGCGCAGCACGGTTTTTCTTGCGGTCCTCGCGCGAGGCGAAGCGCGGGTCCGTGACCAGGTCGGACCTACCAATCAATGCCGCCAGGGCGACGTACTGCTCCTGCTTATTGGCGGCGATGTTCAAGAGGCCGTCACCGGTCCTAAAAGTGCCGGACGGCGAGGCGGTGAAATTGCTGTTGCCCATCGGCTCGGGGGCCTGGCCACACATGAGGTAGTTCGACACCACCCAGCCCATAGTGGCCAAGGTGGAATCCAGCATCGAAACATCGATGAATGCACCCTCACCCGTCCGGGCCTGTTTGGTCAGGGCCGCACAAATCGCAAAAGCTGCGGTAACGCCGCCAAGGGTGTCGGCCACCGGATAACCCACGCGGAGCGGCGCGCTTTCGCTATCGCCGGTAATACTCATGACGCCCGAGAATCCCTGGACGATCTGGTCGTAGGCGGGAGCACCGCGCATAGGGCCACTCTGCCCAAAGCCGGAAATCGCACAATAGATCAGCCTGGGATTGGCAGCCCGGAGCAATTCCTGGCCGATGCCGAGCCGGTCCATCACACCGGGACGGAAGTTCTCAATCAAGACATCAGCTGTGGCAACAAGCGCCATTAGTACGGACTTGCCGGCGTCGCTCTTGAGGTTGATCGTGATCGACGTCTTGCCAGCGTTCTGAGCCAGAAAGGACGCGCCCATCAGTTGCTTCGACAGCGCTGGATCATGGCCAAGAACCCGCGCCAAATCGCCCGTTCTCGGCGTCTCGACCTTAATGACCTCGGCACCCTGGAGGGCCAACTGGTAGGCGCAGAACGGGCCAGCCAGCACATTGGTCAGGTCAAGAACGCGGATGCCGTCGAGAACTCCGGGCATCGGATCAGCGCCGGATAAACGGGTTGGGAACGTCGAGGTCGCTGGATATCCAGACACACTTGGTATCGAGATATTCCTTGATCGCTTCACTGCCGCTCTCACGGCCAATGCCCGACTGTTTGAAGCCGCCGAACGGGGAGGTGAAGCTGGTGGCGCGGTAATTATTGACCCAAACCGTGCCGACTTTGAGCTTGTCGGTCATCTTCATGGCGCGCTTTAGATTTTGGGTCCAGACCGCTCCGGCCAAGCCGAAGATCACATCATTGCCGATGCGGATGGCGTCTTCCTCGTCCTTGAACTTGATCACCGACAGCACCGGGCCGAACACCTCCTCCTGGGCGATGCGCATGCTATTTTCGACATCGGTGAAGATGGTCGGCTCAATAAACTGGCCGGCACCGATATCGGGGCGCGCGCGGCCGCCAAGCACACAGGTGGCACCCTCGGCCTTGGCGATTTCGATATAGCTCATGATCTTGTCAAACTGCGGCTTGGTCGCCACCGGGCCGATTTGAGTGTCGAGCTCGGCCGGATCGCCGATCTTGGCGGCCTTCACAAAATCAATCAGGCGCTCCACAAATTCATCATGGATCGTGTCCTGCACCAGCAGTCGCGAGCCGGCCTGACAGGTCTGGCCCGTGGCGGCAAAGATGCCGCTAACCACACCCTTGACCGCCTGATCGAGGTCGGCATCGTCGAAGACGATGTTAGGGCTCTTGCCCCCTAGCTCCAGGGTAACGGTCTTCAGATGCGACGCCGCCAGGGCGTAGATACGCCGTCCCGCCGCGTCGCCGCCCGTGAAGCCGACGTGAGCAACGTCGGGATGAACGACGAGCGGTTCGCCGACCTCCTGCCCAAAGCCGGTTACGGCATTGACGACGCCCTTTGGAAAGCCAGCTTCCATAAACAGCGCCGCCATCTCGATCATCGAGGCGGAAGTGAATTCCGAGGGCTTGATCACCGCCGTGCATCCCGCAGCCAGGGCCGGTGCCAGCTTCCAGCTCGTCAGGGTCAGGGGCGAGTTCCACGGGGTGATGATCGCCACCACACCCTTGGGCTCGTACTTGGTGTAGGCGAAGACTCCGGGCTTGTCGGTAGGAATGACATGGCTTTCGACCTTGTCAGCTAGGCCCGCATAGTAGTGGAAATATTCGCTCAGATACCGAACCTGGGCCACCACCTCGGCGGCGAGCTTGCCGTTGTCGGTCATTTCGATCTTGGCCAGATGCTCGGCACGGTCGAACACCAGGTCGGCGAACCGACGCATGAGCTTTCCGCGAGCGGTGGGGGTCAGCGCCCCCCACGCACCCTCGCCTACGGCCTTGGCGGCTGCGACTGCGGCGTCGACATCAGCAGAATTTCCGCGCGCGATCTCGGCCCAAGTCTCGCCACTGTAGGGATTTTCTGTCGGGAAATATTGGCCGCCAGAAGGGGCGACGCTCTCGCCGTTGATGAAATGGCCGTACTGCCGCATCTACCGCTTCCCTTAACCGAGCATGTCGCTCGGTTTTTCCCCGAATTGTCAGCGCCCGCGAGCGCCTCACGGCACGGGCATAGGCCGCCCACGACGCTGGGTCAAAGTTATACGTACCCGTTCGTTACTTTATTGACCTAGACAAGATCGACTGTCAATTTGGCACATGAACGAACTAGTTCAAAATATCCTTTTGCAGACAATAAGTCTCACCCATACTGGGAGGGGTAATCGACCCGAGGGGCGTTTCGTTTCGGCGAGGTAGAAGATGGTGGCGGCAAAACCAAGAGCACCGAGGCCCGGCGCGACGCGCACCAACGACCCCGAGCGCACCAAGGCCGATATCCTCGCCGTGGCAAGTCAGGAATTCGCCGAGAGTGGCTATAGCGGTGGCCGTGTCGACGAGATCGCCGAGCGCACCAAAACTTCAAAGCGGATGATTTACTACTACTT
>CAISYT010000012.1 GCA_903889785.1 uncultured Caulobacterales bacterium | reverse complement strand
GGCGTCCGGCTCACGCCGCGTCATCTCCGCCCGTTGCATCCGACTTTTTCTTGCCGATGCGTGGCTCCTGCCCCTTGATCAGCCGCTCAATATTGGCCGCATGCCGAATGAAGATCAGCACAGCCATGAACACCGCCAGTCCCACCGAAGCGGGCGGCTGGTCCGTCGCCAGGGCATAGAGCGGGGCGATGGCCGCGGCGGTCAGGGCGGCGAGCGAGGAAATGCGAAAAAGCGCCGCCATGCCGATCCAGGTTAGGGCGCTCAGCACCCCCGCTGGCCCGGCGACGGCCAGACACACTCCGAAGAACGTCGCCACGCCCTTGCCGCCCTTGAATCGCAGCCAGACTGGATAAAGGTGGCCCAGGAAAGCCGCGCCGCCGGCGATAGCACCGGCTGTCTCGCCCCACAGGGCCCGCGCGATCAGGGCAGCGGCGACGCCCTTGCCGATATCGCCAGTCAGGGTAAGGGCCGCCAGATCCTTGCGGCCCGAGCGCAGCACATTGGTCGCGCCGATATTGCCCGAGCCGATCTTGCGGATATCGCCGATCCCGCCCAGGCGCGCGGCGATTACCCCGAACGGGACCGATCCCATCAGGTAGCCGCCCACCGCGCTGATTACCAAGGTCCAGGGAATGTTCACCGCGCCCCCCGCGCAACTTTGCCCAAGCCAACAACCTTAGCCTGTTTTGCTAAGGTCGTCTCGGCTCGACCGCCCGTGCAGGTGTCGCAGGGCGCGTTTGCGCCTCAGCTGGCTGAATAAACCTGTCGCCCGCCGACAAAGGTGGCGGTTACCGCGCCTTGCAGTCGACGCCCATCAAACGGTGAGTTCTTGGACCGCGACACCAGTTTGTCGGCGTCGATCAGCACCGGTGCCCCGATATCGCAGACGGTGATGTCTGCTGATGCGCCCTGGGCTAAGCGCCCGCCGTCCAGCCCCAGCAGTTTGGCCGGCGCCCATGTCACCGCTCGCATCAGATCGATCAACGGCAGTCTGTCCTGATGGTGCAGGGTCAGCAGCGCGCTCAACAGCGTTTCCAGCCCCACCGCGCCCGGTGCCGCCTCCTCGAAGGGCAACCGCTTGTCCTCTGCCGGCGCTGGCGCATGGGCTGAAACCACAATGTCCACCAGCCCGCTGGCTAGGCCTTCGATCAGCGCCTGCCGGTCGGCCTCGGCTCTCAGCGGTGGGTCCAGCTTTGCGAAGGTGCGGTAATCGCCGATGTCCAGCTCGTTGAAGCTCAGGTGGTTGATCGAGGCTGTCGCCGCCACGCTCGTTCCGTGGCCCTTGGCCCGGCTCAGGGCCTCCAGCGCCCCCGCGGTGCTGACCTGGTCCACCAGCAGCCGCCCGCGCGTAATCGTCGCCAGCGCCAGGTCGCGTTCCAGCATGATCGCTTCCGCTGCCGCCGGTGCCGCCGGCAGGCCCAGCCGCGCCGCCAGCTCACCCGAAGTCGCTGCCGCGCCCTTGCTCAGCCACGGGTCAGCCGGTCGGTGCGCGATCCAGGCCCCGAAGCTCGCCGCATATTGCAGCGCCCGCATCAGCACCCGGCTGTCGACGATCGGCCGATCCACGTCGGTGAAATAGACACAGCCCGCCTCGCGCATCAGGCCGATCTCGGCCATCAGCTCGCCAGCCAGCCCCTTGGTCACCGCCCCGGCTGGATAGATCCGCGCCTGAGCAATGTCGCGCGCTCGCCGCAGGATAAAGTCGGCCACGGACGGGTCGTCCACCGCCGGGTCGGTGTCAGGCTGCACCACAAAACTGG
>CAISYT010000011.1 GCA_903889785.1 uncultured Caulobacterales bacterium | reverse complement strand
GGCGGCGGCCACGCCATGGCGGCGGGCTTCACCGTCACCGCAGATAAAATTCCCGACCTTGTCACCTATGTGCAGGCCGAAGTGCGCCGCCAGCTGCAAGGCGAACGCTTCGCGCCCGCCATGAGCCTCGACGGCGCGCTCGCCACCTCGGCCGTCACAGCCGATCTGGTCGCTGAGTTGGACTGCGTCGCGCCCTTTGGGTCCGGCAACGATGAACCAAGGTTCGCGGTGGTCGACGTTCAGGTCAACAAAGCCGATGTGGTGGGCTCGGGCCATGTGCGCTGTTTCCTCTCGGGGCGCAGCGGCGGGCGCCTGAAAGCCATTGCCTTCAACAGCGCCGATTCCGACTTGGGACACTTGTTGCTGACGGCGGCGGGCCGCCGGCTGCACCTGGCGGGCACGATCCGCGCCGACACCTGGCAGGGCCGGACCGAGGCGCAGCTGATCATCGAGGATGCCGCACCCGCTCTTTAATATATAAGTCTGTCACCAATCCGCCGTCGCTTCTTGGTGAAAGTCGACTAAAATGGCGGCGATGGGTCATCACGGGGAATGATTATGACGGCGTTGCGGAAACTAGTATGCCTTGCGGCCTTGGCGGCGGTGATGTGGGGCGGTGCGGCCCGCGCGGCTGACTTCAGCGGCGGCACCTTCACCTGCCTGGATTACACCAATGGCCTGGGCGAGAACTCTGCCGGCCGCATGTCGTCCAACCTCGCGCGCCTGTGGATGTACGGCTTCCTGACCGGCTACTACAAAGCCAAAGGCACGCTCGAGATGAGCACCGACGATGCCGCCGACGCCCAGGCTTTGGATGCCGTCATCATTCAGGCCTGTAAGGTCTACCCCACGAATTCGATTTTTGTGGTGCTCTCGAAAGGCATTGCCGCCGATCCCCGCAAAATGCCGAACGCTGTGGCCAGGGATTTCACCCCGACCAGCTATACCTGCGGTCAACATTTGGACGGCAAGAACGGCGCGGCGGCGGCGGCCAACAAGGCCGACCTGGCGGAGTTCTGGGCCTTCGGTTTTGTGCAGGGCTACAAGAACGTGAGCGTGCCGGATTTCGAGATCGGCGCCGAATTCAGGGTGCCCATCACCAACAGCCTTCTCAAAGGCTGTGCCAGCGAGCGTGATGAGCTGTTGATGGGCCTGGCGGGGCGCGTGGCCGACCGCGTCAAAATCAACCCATAAATCCTAGAGGCCCTTAACGCTTCTTCTTCCGGCGGCCGGGATTTTTCGGCGGCAGCGAATTGTCGCCGTCGCCCAGGATGCGCTGCATCAGCACGGCGTCGACCCAGCGTCCGAACTTGAAGCAGGTGGAGCTGAGCGCGCCCACCACGAAAAAGCCGTGGCGGCTGTGCAGGGCGAGGGATGAGGCGTTGGTGGAATCGCCGATGACCGCGATCATCTGGCGAAAACCAAGCGCGATGCAGCGGTCGATCAGCTCGTTCATGAGCTCATTGCCGATGTTGCGGCCGCGGTAATCCTCGGCCACATAGACAGAGTCCTCGATGGTGTAGCGATAGCCCGAACGCTCGCGAAAGGGGCTGGCATAGGCATAACCCACCACGCGCTTGCCCTTGGTGGCGACCAGATAGGGCAGGCCGCGCGAGGCCACCCGCTGCCAGCGGGCGGTCATTTCGGCCACGGTCGGCGGTTCCTCTTCAAACGAGGCCGTCGTCAGCAGCACATAATGGGCGTAGATCTCCTGGATCGCCGCCATATCCTGCTCGGTGGCCAGGCGCACCCGCACCTTGATGGGAGAGGTCGAGGGCTTGGCGGTTTGGGTGCTCATGAGACTCTCTATCGGGGGCCAATGGGCGGGAAATGCGAGGGAGTCGTCTGTATCGCGGGCGGGCAGCCCCTGGCAACCCTGAATGCGGGTTTGGGGCGGTGCTAAGCCCCGGCGCGGCACTGAAAAAAGCGCTTTTTGGCGGCTTTGGCTGATTGTGCCGCCAGGGCCCTGCAAAGGCTTGATTTATGGGGCGTCACCCGTTATCACCGGGCCCTTCCAAAGGCCCCGCGCAAGGCTCCTTGCGTCCCCATCGTCTAGAGGCCTAGGACATCGCCCTTTCACGGCGGTAACCGGGGTTCGAATCCCCGTGGGGACGCCATTATTTTCAATGAGTTAGATAGTTAAGACCCACCCCTTAGGGGGCTGGTGTCCAATACGGGTCCAATATATGGCATTGGACACGAGCGAACAAGGGTGGACAAAATAATTCGATAAATGGCGGGTTTGTTGAGGTTTAGTGGATGTGCATGGGCGTTAAG
>CAISYT010000010.1 GCA_903889785.1 uncultured Caulobacterales bacterium | reverse complement strand
TACCGGCCGGCGACGGCCCCGAGGCGCGACTGACTGAGGCGATGCGCTATGCGGCGCTGGGTCCCGGCAAGCGTTTGCGGCCCTTCTTTGCCCTGGAAACGGCCAGGATTTTCGATCTGGACGAAGCTTCGGTGATGCGCGCCGCCTGCGCCTTGGAATGCATGCATGCCTACAGCCTGATCCATGATGACTTGCCCAGTATGGATGACGACGATCTGCGCCGCGGACGGCCAACGGTGCATATCGCCTACGACGAAGCCACAGCCGTCCTCGCCGGTGACGCCTTGCAGGCGGCGGCCTTCGAAATCCTGGCCGATGCCAAAACGCATCCCGACGCCACCGTGCGGATTGAGCTGGTGGCGCGCCTCGCCAGGGCTAGCGGAGCCGCTGGCATGTGCGGTGGCCAGATGATCGACCTGCTGGGCGTGCGCGATGACCTGGGAGAGGTAGCGCGTATGCAGCGGATGAAAACCGGTGCCCTGATCGCTTATGCCTTCGAGATTCCGTTGATCGTCGGCCGGGTCGGGGAGGGCGAGCGCGCCGCCCTGATGGCTTTCGCCCATGACTTGGGCCTTGCATATCAGATTGCCGACGACCTGCTGGACGCCCAGGGCGACGCCGCTGATCTCGGCAAGGCAGCGAGTAAAGATGCGGCACGTGGCAAGGCCAACTTTGTAACCTTGCTTGGAGCAGATGCCGCGCGGGCGCGAGCAGACCTGCTGAAGCAGCAACTCAAGCATCATTTGAAGCCATTTGGTGCGCGGTCGCAGGTGCTGAGTCACAGCGTCGATTTTGTGCTAGACCGCCGCCGTTGATTTAGGCGTATCCGAACCCATGCCCCAAACCCCCCTGCTTGATACGGTGAAAAGTCCCGCCGACACGCGCTACTTCAACCTTTCGCAGCTTAAGCAACTGGCGGGCGAGGTGCGCGCCGAGATGATTGACGCGGTGTCCGTGACCGGCGGCCATTTGGGCGCTGGGCTGGGGGTGGTCGAGCTCACCGTCGCCCTGCACCATGTGTTCAACACCCCGCGCGATATTCTGATCTGGGACGTGGGTCATCAGGCCTATCCGCATAAGATCCTCACGGGTCGCCGCGACCGTATGCGTACCCTGCGCCAAGGGGGCGGGCTCAGCGGCTTCACCAAACGGGCCGAAAGCGAATACGACCCGTTTGGCGCTGCCCACGCGGCCACATCCATTAGCGCTGCCCTGGGCTTCGCCGTCGCGCGAGACCAGAAGGGCGAGGACAATCGCGTGGTGGCGGTGATTGGCGACGGCTCAATGAGTGCCGGCATGGCCTATGAGGCGATGAACACCGCCCACGAGACCACCAAGCAACTGACCGTGGTGCTGAACGACAACGATATGTCGATTGCCCCGCCCGTGGGCGGGATGAGCGCCTATATGGCACGACTGGTCAGCGGTGGCGGCTATCAGTCCCTGCGTAAGCTTGGCAAGTCCATGGCCGGCATCCTGCCGCGCCCTATGCAGGAAGCCGCCAAGAAGGCCGAGGAATACGCTCGCGGCATGGTCACCGGCGGCACGTTCTTTGAGGAGTTGGGCTTCTACTACGTCGGTCCCATCGACGGCCACGATATGGACACCCTGGTTGGGGTGCTGAAGAACGCCCGCGAGATCAAGGACCGGCCGGTGCTGGTGCATGTGGTGACGCAGAAAGGCAAGGGCTACGCTCCGGCGGAGAATGCCGCCGACAAATATCACGGCGTGGCCAAGTTCGACGTGATCACTGGCCAGCAGGCCAAGCCAGGCTCTAACGGCCCGCCAAGCTACACCCGTGTCTTTGCCGACGCCCTGGTCAATGAGGCCGAGCGTGATCCCCGCATCGTTGCCATCACCGCCGCTATGCCCTCCGGCACTGGCCTGGATGTTTTCGGCAAGCGCTTCCCCGACCGCACCTTCGATGTCGGCATCGCCGAGCAGCATGCGGTGACCTTCGCTGCCGGCATGGCTGCCGACGGAATGAAGCCTTTCGCGGCGATTTATTCCACCTTTCTGCAGCGTGGCTACGATCAGGTGGTGCACGATGTGGCGATCCAGAGCCTGCCGGTGCGCTTCGCGCTGGACCGCGCGGGTCTGGTGGGAGCCGATGGCCCGACGCATGCGGGCAGTTTCGACATCGGCTACCTGGGTGCCTTGCCACGTTTCGTGGTTATGGCCGCCGCTGACGAAGCCGAACTGACGCGGATGGTGGCCACCGCCGCCGCGATCGATGATCGACCCAGCGCCTTCCGCTATCCCCGTGGCGAGGGGGTTGGGTTAGAGATCCCGGTCAATCCGCCACCACTAGAGATCGGCAAGGGCCGGATCATGCGCGAGGGAACCAGCGTTGCGATCCTGTCGTTCGGCACGCGCCTCGCAGACTCCTTACGCGCCGCCGATCTACTCGCCGCGCGTGGCCTGAGCGCCACGGTGGCCGACGCCCGCTTCGCTAAGCCGCTGGATATCGACATGCTGCTGCGTCTGGCGCGCGAACATGAGGCTTTGATTACGGTGGAAGAAGGGGCCATCGGCGGTTTTGGCGGTTTTGTGCTGCAGGCCCTGGCCGAGCACGGTGCACTGGACCGTGGCCTGAAAGTGCGCACCCTGACCCTGCCGGATACCTTCCAGGACCAGGACAAGCCGGATATCATGTATGCCCAGGCGGGACTTGATGCAGAGGGTATCGTCCGCTCGGCCTTAAACGCGCTAGGAACTCAGGGCGCAGTGGCAGGGGCCATAAGGGCCTAGGCCGCGCAGCCTATTAAAACGGCCCGAAGTGTTCGAGCAGGCTCTGGCTTGTCGTGGTCTTCTGTACCGCGCTGATGTCGCCACGCCAGCCGTAAGAGATGCGCGCTTCGGCGATCTGAGTGTGGCAGACGGTATTAGTGCTGGAGATGTCTTCGGCTCAGACTAGCCTGGAAACCGTGATGGCGGCGCGCGATTAGGTGATCGCGGCCTATCAGAAAATCATGCGTATGCCGATCTGACGACGCGGACGACCCTAGCGAGTCGTGCTACGCTGCTCGCATGATCGAGCTGAAAAGCGTCAGCAAGGGCTATGATGGCCATAGCGTTTTGCGCGATATCAACCTGACGATTCCTACCGGCCGGTTTGTGGTTCTGGTCGGGGGTTCGGGCGCGGGTAAGACCACCCTGCTTAAGACTATCAATGCCCTGATCCAGCCCGATCGTGGGACCGTGAGCATTGATGGCGTGGCGACACACGCCATTGAGCCGCACGCCTTGCGCCGCTCGATTGGCTATGTCTTCCAAGATGTCGGGCTTTTTCCGCACATGACGGTGGCCCAGAACATCGGCATCACGCCGCAGTTGCTGGGTATCGATGACGCCGAGATTGCTGAGCGCGTCGAGGGGCTGCTGAAACTGGTTGCCCTGCCTGCGGGGCTGGCGTTGCGCCTGCCTAGTCAGCTTTCCGGTGGTCAGCGGCAGAGAGTGGCGGTGGCTCGCGCCCTGGCGGCGGCCCCGCGCATTGTTTTGATGGACGAACCGTTCGGGGCGCTGGACCCTGTCTCGCGCGGCAAACTGGCGGATGACTATCGTACCCTGCACCGGCACCTCGGCCTGACGAGCGTGCTGGTCACCCACGATGTGACGGAGGCGGTCTTGCTGGCTGACCGGATTGTGGTGCTGGCCGATGGCGAGATCGTTGCCGATGGCGTTCCCGGTGCCCTGTTGCAGGGGCACGAAGACCCGCGCGTGAACGCCTTGTTCGATGCCCCGCGGCGCCAAGAGCGCCGGATTCGGGAGGTCGCGGGTGCATGATCAATTGATCCAGGCGCTGCGGCTGCTGCCGGACCGGCTGGCGTGGCATGTGATCCTGAGCGCCAGCGCCTTGGCGCTCGCCTGCGCGCTTAGCCTGCCTCTGGCGGTTCTGGCCTATCGCCACCGTGGCTTGCGCTGGCCGCTGCTGGGATTTTCCAGCCTGGTGCAGACCATTCCGAGTTTGGCCCTTCTGGCGCTGTTCTACCCGCTGCTGCTGGGGCTGTCGGCCCTGACCAAGACGGTATTGCACCACGGCTTCTCGGCCCTGGGTTATCTGCCTTCGCTGCTGGCCTTGTCGCTCTATGCCATGCTGCCGCTGCTCCGGAATACGATGGCGGCGCTCGACGGCATCGATCCGGCTGTCATCGAGGCCGCCCGGGGCGTGGGCATGACCGCAAAACAACGCCTGCGTCTGGTCGAACTGCCGCTGGCCGCGCCCGTGATCATGGCGGGTGTGCGGACCGCCAGTGTCTGGACCATTGGTGCCGCCACCCTGTCCACCCCGATCGGCCAGACCTCGCTGGGCGACTACATCTTCTCCGGCCTCCAGACCGAGAACTGGATCGATGTGTTGGTGGGCGTGGCGGCCAGCGCCGTCCTCGCCCTGGTGGTCGATCAACTGCTTGCCAGGGTTGAACGGGGGTTGGGTGCATCGGGCCGAGCGGGGCGGGCAGGGACGCGGCTTGGCCTTGGCGCGCTGGCGGTGGTGCTGGCCCTGGCTTTATCGCCACTGCTGATCCCGGCTGCCGGCGGGGGCTATGTGATTGGGGCGAAGACCTTTTCCGAGCAGTACATCCTGGCTGAATTGACGGCGCAGCGGCTGGAGCGTGCCCGGGCGCATGTGGCCCGCAAGCTCAACCTCGGCTCCGCCGTGGCCTACCGCGCCTTGGCGGCGGGCGACCTCGATGTCTACGTCGACTATTCGGGCACGCTTTGGACCAATGTGCTGGGCCGCACAGATAATCCCGGTCGCGAAGCGGTGCTCAAGCAATTGACCGCGGAACTGAAGGCGCGTGATGGCGTGACCGTGTTGGGACCGCTGGGGTTCGAGAACGCCTACGCCCTGGCCATGCAGCGCAATACGGCCATGCGACTGGGCATCCGCTCGCTGATTGACCTGACCCTGGTGGCCCCCAGCCTGCGGTTTGGCTCGGACCTGGAATTCACCTCCAGGCCGGAATGGGCCTCGCTGCAAACGGCCTATGGGCTGAAATTTGGCCAGATCAAACAGTTCGAGCCGACGTTCATGTATCGCGCGCTTGAGGGCGGCGAGGCCGATGTGATCACCGCCTTCTCCAGCGATGGGCGTATTGCGGCCGACAACCTGCTGGTACTGCCAGATCCGCGTGGGGCGCTGCCGCCCTATGACGCGGTGGTGCTGATCTCGCCTAAGCGCGCCGGCGATTCGCGACTGATCGGCGCGCTGGGGCCCCTGATCGGCAAGATCGACGCCGAAACCATGCGGCGCGCTAATCTCAGCGTTGACCGCGACACGAACAAGGTTTCCCCGGCCGAGGCGGCGCGCAGCCTGGGTGACAGCATAGGCTTGCCCCGCTAGGGCCCAACACGCACCGGTACCGCCTGGGCACCTGGACCCAGTTGGCAAGATCGCGCATTAATTGGCCTTCGCTTCGGGGGCCAGGATGGTCACGACCCATGCTCCGCCCCAGGATGCGCTGACGACCGCCTCGTTGAGCACGGTGCGAACCCGCTTGAGCTTGCGCCAAAGGCGTAGCGGGCGGATGCCCAGCCACTGCGTCACACCAATAACGCCGCCTGGCGTGAGCATGGGTTCGTAGTGGTTCAGCAGGGCCTCGACGTCGCCGAGGTATTCGATGCATTCGGGGAAGACGATAGCGTCGAACCAGGCAGGCTCGCTGTAGGCGCGGCCATCGCCGACCTCGAAGCGAACCCATCCTTCGGCGATTTCGCGGCTGAATCTGGCGCGGGCTTTTTCAATCACGACCGGCGAGAAATCGACCCCAACGTAAGCGCGGACTTTTTGGCCGCGCAGCACCTCGACGAAGGCCCCTTCGCCGCAACCAATTTCCAGGACCGATAGGTCGGCGCGTCCGTCGCCGATCAGGCTGCCTAGCAGACGCAGGTGGTGCTTCTGATCATCGCGCAGCAGGCGATCATAGACCCCTTGCTGATACTGTTCGTCCCAGCCGGATGGGGGGATCAGCTTGGGTTCCGAGAAACGGCGGCGCAGGAACAGCTCGCCCACAATGGGATGATCGAGGGACGCGAATTCTATCGCCCGTCGCCAGCGAAAATATGCCATTCTGATGCCTGCTTACGTTTCTGTACTGAAACATGTGACGCCACCGTCAGTCAGTCGCCCTACCTAAAAAATAGCAAAGCCGAGGAATTGTTAACCAGACCTGCCAGGGTGCTTTTTAGACCGTCTGAGCGCGTGGATTTGCGCATGTTTGGCGCTGCGTTAACCGCGACGAGCCAGAGTGATACTCTCCGGTTTTCAGCGGGTTTAATCCATGGACGGTGCCGAGGTTTTGGACATTGGGCGCAGCGCCATTTGGTTGACGCTGCAACTGTGCGCGCCGGTGTTGATAGTCGGGCTGGTGGTTGGCGTGGCCAAGGTGATCGGCTTATCCTCAACCGCCGGAAAAAAGCTGCCCGCAGTACATTCCTCCCGGCAACCGCGCGTTAAGTGCGATTCGCGCTATGGTGACCTTTGATTCGGAACGGATTCATGCCGCGAAAACCGATCACCATCGACCATAGTAACACCGCAGTCGCGGCTAACCGCGTGCGCCGGTTCGATCCGCTGGTGTGGGGGGCGGGGGCGGCCTTCGTGCTTGTGGTGTGCCTTGCCACTGCGCCGGTATGGCGTTCAGGCCCCGCTACCATAGCCGGCATCATGCTGCTGATCGGCTTGGCGTTCGTGTCTTGCATCGGGCTATGGGCCTTTCGCAGTGCGTCCCAGCCGAGCGCTAACGGTATCGAGGACGAGACCCTGCTGGGTGCCCTGGATGAGGCCGCAGCGATCGCAGCGCTGGATGGAAGACTGACCGCCTCCAACCCCGCCTGGCGCGAGTCTGTCGGAACCGCCAAGCGTCTGCCAAAGGGCGGCCAGGGATTGTTCGCGGCTCTGAGCAGCGCCCGCCGTGGGGAAATCTCCCAGGCCACCTTCACGGCTGCGGGATCGGAACATGCAGCGACCATCGGACCGCTCGGCCATGGGCGGCTATTGGTCAGGCTGGCCAAGTCGCCACCCCCGATGGCGCTGCTGGAGGCTTCGCCGAGCGCAGTCTTGGCGGCACCGGCCATCTTCGCCAACCCTAGCGACCGCCGCGCCCCCGCCCTGGATCGCTTTGCCACCGCTTCACCCTTCGGTGCCGCCTTGCTGGAAGCCGGAGAGATTTTTTCCGCCAGGATCGTGGAGGTCAATGCCGCCCTGACCGCGATGACCGCGGCCGCGGCTATCCCCGGCGCAACGTTCGGCGATCTGATCGATCCGGCCAGCCGACTCGACGCTGGCCTGGGTCAGTCTGAGGGCCGGGCCGGTCCCTTCGAGGTGCGGCTGGCGCACGATCCGGCCCGTATTGCGCACCTATACCTGTCGCGCAGCGGCGAGGTGCTCGTGGCCTATCTGGTCGACGTGTCTGAGCAGAAGCAGGTCGAGCTGCAACTGGCCCAGGCTCAGAAGATGCAGGCCATCGGTCAACTGGCCGGCGGTGTTGCGCACGACTTCAACAACCTTCTGACCGCGATCCAACTGCGGCTCGACGAATTGCTGCAGCGGCATCCGGTGGGCGACCCTTCCTATGAAGGCCTTGTCGAGATCCGGCAGACCGGCGTGCGGGCGGCCGACCTGGTACGCAAGCTGCTCGCCTTCTCGCGCAAACAGACGGTGCAGCGCGTGGTGCTAGACCTGGGCGAATTGGTCAGCGAGTTCGAGGTGTTGCTGCGCCGCGTGCTGCGCGAGGACGTCAAGCTCATCACCGACTACGGTCGCGACCCTCCTAGCGTTCGCGCCGATAAGAGCCAGCTGGAAACGGCGGTGATGAATTTGGTGGTGAATGCCCGCGACGCCCTGCTGAGTTCGCGGGGTACAGGCTCAATTCGTCTGCGCACGGCGCGGCTCAGTCAGGCGGAAGCCCAGGCCATGGGCTACACTGCTGCCCCCGGTGAAATGGCGCTGATCGATGTCAGTGACGACGGCCCCGGTATTCCGCCCGAGGTCATCGGCAAAATCTTCGACCCATTCTTTACCACCAAGCCCGTCGGCGAGGGCACGGGCCTGGGTCTGGCAACGGTCTATGGCATCGTCAAACAGTCGGACGGCTGGATCGCGGTGGATTCCAGGATCGGTGAAGGCACGGCGTTCCGCATCTTTCTGCCTACCCATGCACCGGTCGCGGCACCCGCCCCTGAGACGATCAAGCCGCGCGTGGCCCGCGACCTTTCTGGCGCAGGCCGCATCTTGTTCGTCGAGGATGAGGACGCCGTCCGCGGCGTCGCAGCCCGCCTGTTGCGCGCCCGGGGCTACGAGGTGATTGAGGCTGCCGATGGCGAGGAGGCCCTTCTGCTGGCCGAAGACCACGCCGGTAAGATCGACCTACTGATCAGTGATGTGATCATGCCCGGCATCGATGGCCCGACCCTTCTTAAGAAGGCCCGCAAGTTTTTGGGGTCTGCGCCGGTGATGTTTATCTCTGGCTATGCCGAGGCAGAGTTCAGTGACCTGCTGGAAGGCGAGGAAGGCGTGACTTTCCTGCCCAAGCCAATCGACATCAAGACCCTGGCCGAAAGGGTCAAGCAGCAGCTACAGGCCGCTTAGCGGCCCGTACACCGGCAGATCCGCGGCGCGGCACTTGCATCCGCCCCCGCGACGTTAGACCTAAAAAAACCTGACGAGCGTGAGGGGATGGCAAAGCGCCACCGTATTTCCTCCTGAGACGCATTCTCGTCACCCAGCGTGCGTTTGCTAGGAGAAATCATGAATTTTGTCTCACATCGGTTGGCGCTGCTGGTGGCGACTGGCCTTGCCGCAATGGTGGCTACTACTGCACAGGCCGCTGAGGCTGATAAGCCGGTTGCCACCGCGCCTGCCGCCGCAAACCAGGTTAGTGAAGTTGTGGTCTTCGGCCGTGGTCTGGCCAAGATCGGCGTCGCCCAGGCGGCCAGTGAAGGCACGATTACCGGATCTGACCTGCTGGTTCGGCCCCTGTTGCGGGTGGCCGAACTGCTTGAAGCGGTGCCTGGAATGGTGGCCGCCCAGCACTCGGGCAGTGGGAAGGCCAACCAGTACTTTCTGCGCGGTTTCAACCTCGATCACGGGTCGGATTTCACGACCTATATCGACGACGTACAGATGAACTTCCGCACCCATGGCCATGGTCAGGGCTATCTCGACCTCAACGGCCTGATCCCCGAAGTGATCACCCGGGAGGATTTCCGGAAAGGTCCCTATCGCGCCGATGGCGGCGACTTCGCCCTGGCGGGCGCAGCCTACATGACCACGATCGACTCCTACGAATCCGCTTGGGGTGCGGTTGAAACGGGCTCGTTCGATGCTGGCCGCGTTGCGGCGGGCGGCACGGTCGGCGACCTGGGGGCAGGCGAGCTGACCCTGGTCGGTGAGATCAAGGTGTACAATGGTCCGTGGAAACAGCCGGAAAATCTGCGGCACTATGCGGGCTTCGCCAAGTATACCAGGGAGCTCGCGATCGGTAAACTTGAGCTGACCAGCCATGTCTATTCTGGAGACTGGAAGCCGACGGAGCAGATACCCGAACGAATTATCGGCTCGAAAATTTGCCCCAATGTTTATTGTTCGCCCGATCCCAGCGCCACCGGCGAAACCAAGCGGCTAATCACCAGCGCCAAGCTTAGCGGGCAGGGTTGGCATGTTAGTTCCAACGCCCAGTACTATTGCTGGAACATGTATTCGAACCCCACATACGCTGACGACAGCGGTGCCAGCGCCCAAATCCATCAGTTCGACTCGCGATTTATCTATGGATTAAAGGCTGAGAAGTTCTGGGAGATTTCGCCGGCCCTAGACCTGACGGTCGGCACCGAAAACCGCTTCGATGACATCACCAAGGTTGGCGTCGATCACACGATCAAGCGGCAGTTCGTCAGTTCGTTTGGGCTCTACACGGTGAAAGAGGGCTCTGCCTCAGTCTACAGCGAGGCGACGTGGCGGCCTTTCGATGGACTTCGCCTCAACGGCGGGATCCGAGCTGACTACTATACGGCTGATATCGGGGCCTTGAACCCCGAGGCCGATGCCTTGGGTGCGGGAAGCTCCAGCGCCTCAATCGTCTCTCCGAAGCTGGGTGCGGCCTACAAAATTTCCAACAGCCTGGAGGTCTATGCCAATTGGGGCCGGGGTTTCCACTCTAACGATGTGCGTGGCACGGTCTACAACACCAGCCCAATCCCGCTGCTCGTCGCGGGAACGGGTTCGGAAGCGGGCATGCGCTACCAGATCAGCGGCTTTAACGTGACGGCGACCTACTGGAAACTCGATGTCGGCAGCGAACTGAAGTTTGTCGGAGACTCCAACGCTGTCGAGCCGACCGGTGCCAGCACGCGCCATGGTTATGAGCTGGTCGGCTTCTGGCGCCCTCGCGAGTGGCTGGCGCTCGACGCCAGCTACACCGCCAGCAATTCCCGATATGACAATGGCGACTATATTCCCAATGCATTTGAAAGCGCAGCCTCGGCTGGCGTTTCAGCGGTGCTCGACAAATGGGAAGCCAGCGTTCGGTTACGGCGTCTCGGACCCTCGCCCCTGATCGAGGACAATTCCCAACGCGGCCCCGGCAGCATGATCTGGAATGCCCGAGGTGCTTATAAAATGCCCCATGTTCAGTTGTATACCGAGCTCTCGAACCTGCTCGACAGCAAGGACAAGGACATCACCTATTTCTACGAGTCCTATATCCCGGGCTTTGACGCAGCACCGACGGAGGGCAGGGTCGCCCGTGTGCTGGAGCCGCGCACGCTGCGTATCGGTGCCAAGTACACATTCTAAGGGTTTGGCCGGGCAAGGTGCCCTCCCGGAATTGGGAAGCTTGATCGCGGCGGAACGGCTGCCAAGCTCGGCACGCCCTGCCTGCGAGGTGTTGTTGTCCGACAATGCGCCTGCAACGGTCATCCCACGACTGTGGGTAAGTCGCCGAAGATGCCCGTCAACAGGGCGTGCTTCTATACTGATATCGGCTGTCGATCAGCGGCCCTTAGAAGACTTCGCAGCCCGGCAAGCCGCACGAGATCAAACGATCGGACGGGAAGTTCGTAATGACCTCGCAGCCATCCTTGGTGATCACGACCTCCTCTTCGATCCGAGCCGCACCCGAACCATCGGCGGCTCCGCACCAGGTCTCAAGTGCGAACACCATGCCTTCCTTCAGTGGCTGATTTTGTCCTCGGTAGCGCTTGGAAATGATCGGCCTTTCCCACAGTGACAGGCCAACCCCATGCCCGTACTGCAGCAAGAAAGCCTCATCTTCATCGCGATAACCGAACTCCTGGGCATCTGGCCAGACGGAGGCAACCTCGTCCGGGGTAACGCCAGGGCGGATCATATCGATGGATGCACTGAGCCATTTCGAGGCTTTTTCATAAGCGTCGATCTGATGGTGGTTCGGTTCGCCGCACACGAAGGTGCGATAATAGCAGGTGCGATAGCCGTTGTAGGAATGCATGATGTCGAGGAACACCATGTCGCCAGGCTGGATCAGTCGGTCTGAGAACGTGTGGGAATGCGGACGTCCGCGCGGTCCAGACACAGAGTTTACGCATTCAACGCGCTCTGACCCCATCCGAAACAGCCGGTCGTTGGCGATGGCGACAAGCTCGTTTTCGCGAGTCCCAGGACGGATAGCCCGCACGATGTCGACATAGGTCGCGTCGACCATAGCCGCGCTGAGTTTCAGCAACTCGATTTCGTCGGGAGTCTTGATTTCCCGCGCGTCCAACAGGGCTTGTTGGCCATCGACAACTTCGATGCCTTCGGCCTCAAGCGCGCGCAGCATAGGCAGTTCCATGATGTCGATGCCAATCGGCTTATTCTCAATGCCGTAATGGATCAGCGCTTTTTTGATCTGTTTGGCGAAGTCACCCTGAATGTTCATCCAGGGGGGCAGGCCGCCCTGCATGGTCGAGATCGGCGCCGCAACGTTGTCGGCAATCCACGGAGAGGAAAGCCGTTTGGCGGGCGGGGCCGGGTCCCACAGGAACGGAGGGCCATCGGCGGGGCAAAGCGCGTAGCGCAT
>CAISYT010000009.1 GCA_903889785.1 uncultured Caulobacterales bacterium | reverse complement strand
TGCTCTTGGCCAGGGCCACGCCGCGCCCAGATGCGGCCGCTTCGATGACGAGGCTGGACTGATTGAAGCGCGGGCCACGTGTGCCGTCGATATTGCGCAGCCCCCGCGCCGCCAGCCACATAGACCAGTCAGGGCAGCTCTCGTCGGCGTCGGGCGAGCCATCGTGCAACAGCACCAGATTCGCCAGGTCGGCCGGGCTGTTCAGCGGATGATCTGCAAGCAGGGAAGGCGCGCATACCGGAATAACCGTCTCACCGAGCAGTTTCTCGATCTCCAGGCCCGGATAGCGCCCCGCGCCATAGCGGATTGCCAGGTCGATCTCGCCGGCCACGAAGTCGACCACCTCCATGCCGGCCTGTAACCAGACATCGACTTGGGGGTGCAGGATCTCGAACTTGCCCAGGCGCGGTACCAGCCACTTGGCGGCAAAGGACGGCGGGGCGGTGAGGGTGAGGCGTCGTCCATCGACGGCGGCGGTCAGCAGGCTTGCGGCCTCGGCCAGGCGATCGAAGGCGTCACGCAAGGGGGGCAGGGCGGTCTGGGCCGCGTCGGTCAGCAGCAGGCCCCGCGGGGTACGCTTGAAAAGGGCGGCACCAACGTAATCCTCCAGGTTCTGGATCTGCTGGCTGACGGCACCGGGGGTGACCACCAGCTCCTCGGCAGCGCGGCTGAAATTAAGATGGCGGGCGGCGGCCTCGAAGGCGCGCAGGGCGTTGAGCGGTGGCAGTCTGCGCCGATGGCCTTCACCGCTACGTTCCATAAGAATTCCTCACAAGATCGGCAGAACTCCTCGTTTGCGGAGAGCCGCCCCGGCATCCATCTAGCAACCGTCAGTCCTAGTGTGCGGCGGTCTGTGCCGCGACGCGCCTTATAGAAGAACTAAACGTCGATGTCCCGCTCTACCTTTCCCGGTGGCCGCAAGGTTGGTCTGGTTGCCCTTGATGGCCGTTCCGGCGGCGTTCGCGTCAAGGGCTTGGTTTGGCTGGTTGGCGCGGGTCCGGGCGACCCGGACCTGCTGACGATCAAGGCTCTGCGGGTGCTGCAGACCGCGCAGGTGATCGTGCATGACGGCTTGGTGAGTGATGAGATTTTGTCGCTGGCACCGGCCTCGGCTCAGCGGATCAATGTCGCCAAACGCAAGTCTCGCCACAGTCTGCCGCAGGACGAGATCAACCGACTGCTGGTCGCCTTGGCGCTGGATGGGCGTACCGTGGTGCGGTTGAAGGGCGGAGACCCCTTCGTATTTGGCCGTGGTGGTGAGGAGCTGCTGGCCTGCCGCGAGGCCGGCGTAGAGTGCCATGTGGTGCCCGGCGTCACCGCCGCCCTGGCGGTATGCGCCGCTGCCGGCGCCCCCCTGACCCACCGTGGCCTGGCCCAGAGCGCGACAATCGTGACCGGTCACGGCGCGGCCGGTGCAGATCCCGAGCTCGATTGGGCCGCACTGGCGCGGCCAAATCATACCGTGGCCATCTACATGGGCCTAAGCGCCGCGAGTATCGTTTCGGCCCGGCTGATCGATGCCGGACGGGCTGGCGAGACCCCGACCCTCATTGTCGTCAATGCAAGCCGCTTGGATGAGCTGCGTATCATCGCCACGCTCGCAACCTTGCCTCAGGCGGTTGAGGGGGTTTGTGGGCCCGCCGTACTTATCGTCGGCGAAGCCATGGCCCTGGCGGATATTTCCGCCGCCCCACGGATCGATCAGGCCGTTCTGGAGGCTGCCCAATGAAGGCATTAAGCGCCAATCGTCTGATCGACGGCGACGTCGTGTTTTGGTCCAACGGGTCGGGGGTTGATCAATTTTCGAAAGCAGAGCTGTTCTACGACAGCGCCGCCCAGGATGCAGCGCTGGAACAGGCCAAGAGCCAGTTTACCACCGTGGTTGAGCCCTATCTGTTCGATGTGGCCAAGCAGGGCGGCATTTTCGTGCCTGTTAGCTATCGCGAGAGACTGCGCGCTCTGGGCCCCACCAACGAGCCGACCCATGGCAAGCAGGCGCAGGGCGGCCACGAGATTGCCGCCTTGGCCAAGGCGGTAGGCGGCGGCCACACGTCTGGCCGTATTGATCTGTTGCGTAAGAACTAGAGGGCACGCGGGCATGTATCTTTATGACGAGATCGACCGCGATATGCTGGCGGACCGCGCCAGCGAATTCCGTGGCCAGGTTGCACGCCGCCTGTCGGGCGAGATCACCGAAGACCAGTTCAAGCCACTGCGGCTGATGAACGGTCTCTACCTGCAACTGCACGCCTATATGCTGCGGGTCTCGGTGCCTTATGGCTCGCTGAGCCCGGTCCAGCTGCGCGCCCTGGCGGCGGTGTCGCGCAAATACGACAAGGGCTATGGCCACTTTACCACCCGCACCAACATCCAGTTTCACTGGATCAAGCTGAAAGATACGCCCGACATTCTGGATGAACTGGCGACCGTGGGCCTGCACGCCATTCAGACCAGCGGTAACTGCATCCGCAACATCACTGCCGACCCCTATGCGGGGGCCACAGCCGATGAGGTCGACGATCCGCGGGTTTGGTCGGAGGTGCTGCGCCAGTGGTCGACGTTCCACCCCGAATTCTCGTTCCTGCCGCGCAAGTTCAAGTTTGCCGTCACGGCCAGCCCGAAGGATCGCACAGCCGCCAAGGCGCATGATATTGGGCTCGTGCTGCGCCGCAATCGCGATGGGGTGTTGGGTTTTGAAGTCATGGTCGGCGGCGGCATGGGCCGCACGCCCCATATTGCCTCGACAATCCGTGAACACCTGCCCGCCGACCATCTTCTGAGCTACGTGGAAGCCGTCCTGCGGGTCTATAACCGCCACGGTCGGCGCGACAACATGTACAAGGCGCGGATCAAGATCCTGGTAGCATCCTTGGGGATAGATGAATTCCGCCGCCAGGTAGACGCGGTATGGGCCCTGATCGAGCAGGGTGAGATCGACCTGCCGCCGAGTGAGCTGGCGCGCATCCGGGCCGCTTTCGCCCCGCTCAATTTCGAGAGTCTCCCCGCCATCTCGCCGACGTTTGAGGCTGAGCGAGCCAACAATCCGGCTCTGGCGCGGTTCGCGCGAAACAATTTGCGACCCCACAAACAGCCGGGCTATGCCATTGTCGAAGTGTCGCTGAAGGCACCAGGGGCCACGCCCGGCGATGCCACCGCCGAACAAATGGAGCTGATCGCCGATCTGGGCGAGCGTTATTCGCTTGGGGATGTCCGCGTTACCCATGCCCAGAACCTGGTGCTGCCGCATGTGAAGCTTGACGACCTGCCGGCGGTCCATGCGGCCCTGGCGGCTGCCAAACTGGCGACCCCCAATATCGATTTGGTCACAGATATCATCGCCTGTCCGGGGCTGGACTACTGCGCCCTGGCCAATGCCCGTGCCATTTCCGTGGCTCAGGATATCGGCGAGAAGTTCACTAGTCCCGACAAGGCCGAGCTGATTGGTGAGCTTAAGATTAAGATCAGCGGCTGCATCAATGCCTGCGGTCACCACCATGTTGGCCACATCGGTATTCTTGGCGTCGATAAGAAGGGCGAGGAGTTCTATCAGCTGACGCTTGGCGGCTCGGGTGCCGAAGACGCCAGCCTGGGTGAAATGCTCGGCCCGGCCTTGGCTTACGACCGGGTTGCTGGCGCGGTGGAGACGCTGGTCGATACCTATCTGTCGGTCCGCGTCGGCGATGAGCGGTTCCTCGATACCTTCCGCCGCGTCGGCGTCGCGCCCTTCAAGGAGGCCGTTTATGCCGACGCTCATTAAGTTGGCCGGCGGCACGGCCGCCTGGGCTGACGACGATTTTGTCATGGTTGGGCTGGAAGATTCGGTTCCACTGTCAGGCAAGGTGATCTTGCCGCTGTCTCGCTATGCGGCCGAGGCCCCTGCGATCCTGGCGCAGGGTCGCAAGGTCGGGGTTCGGCTGGAGGGTGCCGACGAGGTTGAAGCCTTGGCACCTTTCCTGGCCGACCTTTCGGTGATCGCCTTGGAATTCTCCAAGTTTCGCGATGGCCGCTCGTTTAGTTCGGCGCGGCTGCTGCGGGAGCGCTTTGGCTATCGCGGTGAAATCCGCGCCGTCGGCGAGGTCCTGCGCGAACTGGCGGCGTTCATGATGCGCTGCGGCTTCGACGCCTTCGAACCCACGGACGGCTCGACCCCAGAAGAATGGGCCGCCACCGTCCACCGTTATCGCCATGTCTACCAACGGGCCGCCGACAGCCGAGCCCCGGCCTTTGTGGAGCGGGAGGCGTGATGGCTTACGACAATGCCGACGTATCCCAGTCAGTCGCCGACCGGTTGAACGACGCGCTGCGTGACGCTTCACCCCTTGAGGTGCTGCGCCGGGCGCATGAGCGCTTTGGTGCTAAGCTGGCCCTGGTCTCGTCATTTGGTGCCGAGAGTGCCGTGCTTCTGCACATGGCCGCTCAGATCGATCCGAAGATCGTCGTGTTGTTCCTCGACACCGGCATGCTGTTTGGCCAGACCCTGGACTACCGCCGTAGCCTCGCCAATCGACTCGGCTTGACCGGGGTGCGCGACCTGCGGCCTAGGTTTACGGACCTGTCGCTGCAAGATCCCCAGTCTATTCTGCACCAAACCGACATCGACGGCTGTTGCAATATCCGCAAGGTGATCCCGCTCGACGCGGCTCTGAGTGAATTCTCAGGCTGGATTACCGGCCGTAAGCGCTTTCAGGGCGGCGATCGTTTGCGCCTGCGCGTGGTGGAAGAGGGGACGGACGGCCAGATCAAGTTCAACCCCCTGGCGAATTGGTCGAAAGACCAGATCGACGCCTACATGGTCGAGCACGACCTGCCGCCTCATCCGCTGGTGCCGCAGGGCTTCCTCTCTATCGGCTGCTGGCCGTGCACAAAGCCCGTCGAGGACGGCGGCGATGTGCGCTCCGGTCGCTGGCATGGCCAAGACAAGACCGAATGCGGCATCCACGTCGCCCGCTCACCGCTGGCGCCGGACAATGTCGGTGGGGGTATCTGAACCCTCCGCGTTGGCCTTTGCCCAAAGGGGCGGGTCGCGGGGATTTAGCTTGCGACCTAGGTCTGGGGGCAGCCGTCGAACTTGCCGACCGGCTGAACTGTCAATTGTGCCTGGTTCAGCTGGGCCATAGCGGCCATGGAGCCACGTCCGTTCCCGGTGAACAGGTCGATGCGCGCACCCTTGATGGCACCGCCGGCGTCAGAGGCATACCAGTATCCATCATGCGGACGGCCGTCTGGCATGGGCAGGCCGACGGTTTCCTTAATGAACACCAGCGTACGGCGAGGCAGGTCGCCGATTGCGGCGGTGCGCATGGCCACCACCTTGCAGCCCAGGCTGTCGCGCGTACCAACGCCCCGATTGCCCGAGTAGTAGAGCGTGGCGTGCATCATGATGGCGTCGCCGGCTTCACCGGCGACCTGGACAGCGGTGTTGACCACATTGACCGCGTTGGCGATCAAGTCGCCGATCGGATCGCGTGTTGCCGCTCCGTCCTGGGCCTGGGCGGCGAGGGGCGAGCTCAAAACGGCGAGGGCGGCCAGGATCGTCAGGCGGCGTCTCATGGACTCTCCATGCGGCGGTCTGGACCGTCTATCGTGGTGCCTTCATAGAGCCGCTCGCGAGGAGTCTCAAATCTTTTGGTTGCGCCGACTTGCCAGGGACGGCCAAGGTTCGGTGTTTGACCTGCAAGAGAGCCACCGCCATGCCTATTCGCCTGAAGCCCGCCTTGATCGCCCTGGCCGCCGGAGCGCTCAGCCTGGCCGCATCCAGCCAGGCCTTGGCCTGGGGGTCGTCTGGTCACCGATTTGTCGGTCAGGCTGGTGCTGAGGCCTTTCCGGCCACCCTTCCGGCCTTTCTGCGCACCAAACAGGCCGCTTTCGATATCGGCGAACTGGCGCGCGAACTTGATCGATCCAAGGGTAGTGGCCGTATCCATGACAGCGACCGCGATCCTGGGCATTTCGCTGACATCGACGACAACGGCGGCCTAAATGGCGGCCCAAAATTTGTCGACCTGCCGCCGACCCGCGAAGCTTATGAAAAAGCCCTCCAGGCCGCCGGTACAAACAGTTGGCAGACGGGCTATTCGCCCTATGCCATAATTGATGGCTGGCAACAGCTGGCGACCGACTTCACCTATTACCGTATTCTGACCTCGGCGGTGAAAAATGAAAAAAACCCAGCCCGTAAGCGCTGGTACACCGAAGATCTGACCCGCAGACAGGCCTTGATCGTGCGCAACATCGGCGTTTGGGCGCATTATATCGGCGATGGCAGCCAGCCTCTGCACGACACTTGGCACTATAACGGCTGGGGCGCGAAGCTCCCCAATCCTAACGGCTATACGCTGGCCCCGATCCATAGCCCCTTCGAGGACAGGTTCGTTGTCGATCACGTGACCATCGAGATGGTGCGGGCTAAGCTCCCGCCCTATCGCGATTGCGGCTGCGATATCCAAAAGCGCACCATTGACTACCTGTTGACCGGCAACAGCTTTGTCGAGCCGCTGTATCGGATGTGGAAGGATGGCGAGTTCGACCGTGCCACCCCTAAGGCGATCGATTTCACCACGATCCGTGTTGCCGCCGGTGCGGCCGAGTTGCGCGATATGGTGGTCGCGGCCTGGAACGCCAGCGCCAAGGGTACGATCGGCTATCGGGACGCGGCCATCACTCCTGCAGAGGTCGAGGCCGGCAAGGACGCCTGGGCATCGCTCTACGGCACTACCTAGGGTTTTGGTCTAGGCCAGGCGGCGGCCTTCTAAGGCGACCAGCCGAAGGGCAGGGCGCGCCGGTTCGACGGCTATGCCGTCGCGGCGTATCGACAAATATTGTGCTGGCCGTCCTTTTAGGCGCTGAACCATGGCAATGGGTTGGTAGAGGCCCAGGAATCGGCTGACTTCACCGTCTGTGGTGGTCAGAGGCAGGAACGACACCTCCATCCCGACCGTGGCACCGACGGCGTTGATATCGGCTGTCAGCACGAACGGCTCGCCACTCCGGCGAGAGACCTCAAGCAATTCCCAAAGCGCGGTGCGGCTTGTTGGGCTCCACAAGTCGATCATATTCTCCCCAGCGAGATCGCGGTGATGCAGTTCGGTGAGGAATCCGCCGGCCAGCCGGATCGGATAGCCGCCCGCGCCGTCCCGTCCCAGGATGAACGCCTGCGGGATGAGATCGGCAAAATCAGCGGGATTGATACTGGCGCGCGACGGGATGCGACCCGCGGATTTTCGCTCGCTCCAATACTCTATCAATCGTTCCGTGCTGGGATGGAACATCGCGCAACCCTTGTTCCGGCCTTCGCTGGCCGCACGGGGGTTGCAGGGAAGCTTGGTGCCAATGGCGTTCTGTCTCGTTTCGGTACATTTCGAGGCCCGCGGCCCGCTTCTTACAGTTTGCCGGGTGATGTGGAGACGATAGTGATGACCTTCGGTCGTTCGGTCCTCCTGGCACTCGTTGCAGGCGTTTTCTTGTGGCTGTCGTTCGGGGTCGTCGGCGATCAGGGCACCCATGCGGCCTGCGGTAACTGAGAGCCGCCGCCTAGCAACAGCTGCAAGCCGGTTACCCCGCCGAACATCTGCGCAGATGCGGCCGTATTCCCCTGATCGTTTGATTTTCGAGACCGATTTCCCGCCGTTTGTTCATTGTGGCGATCGCGACTGGATTGCCGCCCCAACCGCAGGGTCAGGATTAGCCTTTCTGGGTTCTACGACGAGTTTCCACGCCTTATCGTCTCGCAGGTAGAGCTGGGCCGCGGCCTGGACGTCGGCGGGTCCAACCGCCTCTACCGAGGCGTAGGACGAGCGAATAGCGTCCAGTCGGCGTGGATCAGCCTGCGCGCCAGACAGTTGGTCAAGCCAATATTCGTTGGTCTCACGCTGCTTCTGCACCGCCTCCAGCCGCGGGGTCTTGGCGCGGTTGAGTTCGTCGGCGCTGATCGGCTTGTCTCTCAGGTTAGCGGCGATGGTCGAGACGTCGCGGAAGAAGCCGTCCATCAATGCCGGTGGGGCCTCCTCGCTGGCGGCAATATATCCGTAGCCGGGCCAAGTCTGGCTGGCGGCGTAGCCGACCGACGGTGAATAGGTCGCGCCCTGTTTGATGCGCAGTTCATCGATCAGCCGAAGTTTCAGCACGTCGCTCATCACCGCCGTGGCTCGCGAGCGGCGGGTATCGACATAAAAGTCGTCGGTCGGCCAGGCCAGATAGGCGATGGCCTGGTCGGCGCGGCCGTTGTGCGTGCGGACGACGGGAGCGGCGACTGGGGCAGGGAAGCGCACGGCCCCGATGGACGGCAATACCATCTTAGGTTCAGGCCGGGCAGGCAGGGCACCGAATGTGGCCGCCACGGAGTCGATGGCCTTTTCCACGGTGGTGTCGCCAACGATCACGATCTCGATTGGGCCAGATGCTAGGGCGGGATCGATCATGTTTTTCAGGTCCTCCAGATTCGTGGCGGCCATTTCCTGGCGGCTAGGGAACGTCCAGCGCCGGTCGCCGCTGTGCAGCAGGCCTGAAAGGTCGCGGCGCAAGACGCCGTTGTCGGTGCCCTCCAGCTGGTCCTGCAAGGTGTCACCATAGCCATGGATTCGATCGAACGCCTCGGTGCGCCAGCCGGGCTCTGTCACATAGGCTGCCAAGGCCTGGAGTTGGGTGTTGAGATCGTCGGGCCGCGTGGCGCCACTCAGCTCAAAGGCGGACTCGTCGACGCCGAAGTTCACATCGTAGGTCTTTGAGGCCAGCATGCCCTCTAGCTGTTCGGCTGAGACCTTCTTGAGGCCGCCTTCAGTGAAGGCCGACCCTGCCCAGTTTGGCACCTGTTTGTCGCTGGCCATGCCCGACAGACCATAGCCTACGCGGGCGGAAACGTAGATTTGTTCGGTGCGGAACTTTGTCGGCTTAACAGTCAGCCGCACCCCGTTTTCGAAATGCACAAACACCGTATCAAGGTCCACGACTTCGTCGCGTTTAACAACCTTGCCGACTGGGCCGAACGCGGCATAGGGCCAGGTTCCAGCCAGGGGCGGGGCAGGGGGCGTGGGCTCCAGTTTGTGGGCCTTGTCATAGGCAGCCAGCACCGTCTTTTCGCCACCGACGATGGGGGTAGGCCCGGCGACGAAGATCAGTGGGCCCTCGCCACGCAGAGCGATCTTGAGGGAGGCGGCGGCATCGGCGGCCGAGAGCCCCTTGACCACGTTTTCGAAAAAGGTCTGTTCCTGGGCTGGTGAGGTTACGACCTCGTCGTCAGCGACGGTGCCCAGAATATCGGCCGCCACGGCCACGGTGCGGCGTGTTGCAGCAGCGGCGGTGGCTCTTTCCAGATAGGAGCGATATTCGGCAATCTCGCGATCAAGCTCGTCCTGACGGATACCGAATTTCAGCGCCCGGCGGTGTTCGACATCCAGCGCCTCCAGGGCCTTTTCCCATTCTCCTGGGCGGGCGGAAGCGGCCAAGGCGGCCATGTCGGCCGCATGCACCTGATCCCCACGTGACGCGCTTGCGGCGATAAAGGGCGGTTCATTGCCGCGTGCGCGGGCCCCCAGGCGTCGATTCAGCACCGACAGCCCCAGGCTGCGGATTAACTGCTTGCGGCGCACGGCCACGCTGTCTGGGCTCTTGTCTGGCGGATTCATCCAGGTGATTTGTACCGAGGTCGCCGCCCCAGGCTGAACGACTGTCTTGGCCTCGGGCCCACGGCGGGCCACGGCTCCGGGATCGAAATCCAGGCCATCGGGGCCTTGCGCTTTCCAGTCCCCGAAGTGGGCCTTGATCTTGGCCTCCATCGTGTCGACGTCGAAGTCGCCCACGGCGACCAGGAAGGCGCGCTCGGGGCGGTAATAGGCCTGGTAGAAGGCGGCCAGCCGATCGCGGTTGGCGGTCTTGATCACCTCCACCTTGCCGATCGGCTCACGCGACGGCAGGCGCTGGTCCTTCATCAGGAAGGCCATCCGGTCCATGGCGACGTGATATTGCGGCGTGTCGCGTGCGCGCTCCTCCGAAAGCACCACGCCGCGCTCGCGATCGATCAAGGTCTGCGAAAGGGTCAGGTCCCCGCCAACATCGCGCAGCAAGCCAAGCGCGGTATCCATCGTCGTGGCGTCGGTCTTGGGCAGGTCGAAGCGGTAGATTGTCTCATCATAGGAGGTTGAGGCGTTGGTGTCGGCACCGAACGCCAGGCCTAGCCGTTCAAGAATCTTGACCATCTCCCCATCGGGCAAGGTCTTGGAGCCATTAAAGGCCATGTGTTCAAGGAAGTGGGCAAGACCCCGCTGGTCGTCTTGCTCCATCAGCGAACCCGCGCCGATGCGGAACCGCAAGGAGGCCTGGCCCGCGGGGGTAGCGTTGTGGCGGATCGCATAGCGCATGCCGTTGGAAAGGACGCCAAACCGGATGTCGGGGTCGGGCTTGAGGTCCGAGACGTCCTGCGCGAACGCTGGCTTGGGCAGAGCGGACGCGGTGGGCTTTTTTGAAGCCGCGATTGGCACCTTACTCTGCGGCGCTCGCTCGCTGAGTGTGCTGCATGATGCGAGCATGACAACGGTCGCCAAGGTGGCGGCTAGGCGGAGCGGACGTTGCGTCCAATTATTCTCGTTCATCATGGTAACAATGGCGGTGGCTTGCGGCCCAAGCAAGGCGCCTAGCGGTTGAGAATGCGGCAGAGCGGCCTCAATGGCGATGCAATCGCTAGCGCTGTGGCCCGCCTATCCTTGACAAAAACCGGCCTTCATGCGCCCTTCCGCGCCTCGAAAAACCCGTGAAAACAGCATAAATGCACGCTTATCGTTCCCATAATTGCGGCGCCCTGCGCATCGCCGATACTGGCGCAAGTGTCCGCCTGTCTGGCTGGATTCATCGCAAGCGCGATCACGGCGGGCTGCTGTTCATCGATCTGCGCGACCATTATGGCCTCACGCAACTGGTCCTGCACCCGGGCTCCCCGGGATTCGATGTGGCCGAGTGCCTTCGCGCCGAAAGCGTCATCCGTATCGATGGCGATGTCGTGGCGCGGTCGCCTGAGACGATCAATGCCAACCTGCCGACCGGCGAAGTTGAAGTGCGCGTGCGCGGCCTAGATGTGCTGTCGGAAGCCGCTGAACTGCCGCTGCCTGTGTTTGGTGAACCCGATTATCCGGAAGATCTGCGCCTAAAGCACCGCTATCTCGATCTGCGCCGTGAGACCTTGCACAAGAACATCGTGCTGCGGTCCAGGGTGATCGACTCTATTCGCAAGCGCATGGTCGGCCAGGGTTTCACGGAGTTTCAGACCCCGATCCTGACCGCCTCCAGCCCCGAGGGCGCGAGGGATTTCCTGGTGCCATCGCGCATGCATCCAGGGACTTTCTATGCGCTCCCCCAGGCGCCACAGCAGTTCAAGCAGTTGCTCATGGTGGCCGGCTTTGACCGCTATTTCCAGATCGCGCCCTGTTTCCGCGATGAGGACCTTCGCGCCGACCGCAGCCTGGAATTCTACCAGCTCGACATCGAGATGAGCTTTGTGACCCAAGAAGACGTTTTCGCGGCCATCGAGCCTGTGCTGCACGGCGTGTTCGAGGAATTCGCAGATGGCAAGACCGTAACGCCCTATCCGTTCCCGCGTCTGGCCTATCGTGACTCCATCGCTTGGTACGGCACCGACAAGCCCGACACCCGCAACCCGATCAAGATGCAGGACGTCAGCGACCACTTCCGCGGCGGTGGCTTTGGAATTTTTGCCAAGATCCTGGATGCTGACGCCAAGAACGCCGTCTGGGCTATTCCGGCACCTGGGGGCGGCTCGCGGGCCTTTTGTGACCGCATGAACAGCTGGGCGCAGGGCGAGGGCCAGCCGGGCCTTGGCTACACCTTCTGGAGCGAAGAAAACGCCGAGTGGGGTGGTCCGATTGCCAAGAACCTCGGCCCTGAGCGCACTGCCGCCTTCGTGTCACAGCTCGGCCTCAAGGCCGGTGATGCGGCTTTCTTCGTCGCCGGTGATCCGAGCGCCTTTTACAAGTTCGCGGGCTCGGCCCGCACGCGGCTGGGCAATGAGTTGAACCTCATTGACGACTGCAAGTTCGATTTCGTCTGGGTCGTCGACTTCCCGATGTACGATCTCAACGATGAGGGCAAGGTCGACTTCAGTCACAACCCGTTCTCGATGCCGCAGGGCGAGCTGGAAGCGCTGCAGACCAAGAACCCGCTCGATATCCTGGCCTATCAGTACGACATCGTCTGCAACGGCTACGAGCTTTGCTCTGGCGCGATCCGGAACCATCGCCCGGATGTGATGATCAAGGCCTTCGAACTGGCCGGATATGGTGCAGATATCGTCGAGCGCGAGTTCGGCGGTATGCTCAACGCCTTCCGCTATGGGGCACCGCCCCACGGCGGTCTGGCGCCCGGCATCGACCGAATCGTGATGCTGTTGGCCAATCAGCTGGCCATCCGTGAGGTCATTGCCTTCCCGCTTAATCAGCAGGGCCAAGACCTGCTGCTGAGCGCGCCGTCAGCCGTTCAGGATAAGCAGTTGAAAGAACTAGCGATCCGGCTCGCAATTCCGATTAAGTGACGGCCTAATTTAGCGGTACGGCGGGATCGACATTCCACGTGGAAGCCGGGTCGAGCTATCCCCGCAGGCGGTATTGAGCTGCGCCTGCGTCAGGCCCCTCACGCGGCTCATTTCCGCGCCGGAGAAGTTGGTTCCGGCCATGCGCGCGCCCTTGAAGGTGCTGCCGTCGAGGTAGGTTCCCACAAAGGTAGCGTTGGTTAGGTCGGCAACGGAGAAATTGGCGCTGGAAAAAACGGTGCCATAGGCGTTGACGTCACGCAGGTCTGCCCCTGTGAAGCGGGTGCGGTTCATGACGGATAGCGAAAGATCGCTTTGGCGAAGCCGCGCGCTGGCGAAGTTGCGGCCCTTCATTTCACGGTTTGAATAGTCGGCCTTGAAAAGGTTGCAGCTGGGGCAGTTGGCGCTTTTGCCACGCGAAATCTGCGCTGGATTCTGTGCCAGGGCGGGGCTGCCAAGAGGGGCGGCGACGATGAGGACAACCTGTAAGCAGGGGGCATTCCGTTTCATAGGGAGCCTGAGCCTTGGATGATGGGGCCATTTTCAGTTGGCATCACCTTAAGCGCTAAGACTTTAAGAAACTGCCCCGCTGGAGCTGTCTTCGGCGGCGCCACAGGCCTGGCAAACGCCGGCCACCAACGCCATATCACCACAGGCGGGGCACAGATCGCTACACACGGTCAGTCGACACTGGCTACTGCGCCGTTCGTTGAAGGGTAGAAAGACCAGGTTGTCAGGTGCCGCGCCTCGGCTGAATCCGCGCGAGATGAACTTGGCCGCGCTGATCGGCTCGGCGAGGTCGGGAACTTCATCAAGCGGTGTGCCCTCGGCTTTTCCCCGGCCCAGACCATCGGCGTTCAGTTCGCCCTCGCCATTGGCCAGTTCGTCCCGGCCCAGATAGCTGATGCCCAGCTCACGGAAGATGTAGTCCAGGATCGAGGTGGCAGAGCGAACGCTATCGTTACCGGTCACAGGACCGGCCGGTTCGAAACGGGTGTAGACGAAGGC
>CAISYT010000008.1 GCA_903889785.1 uncultured Caulobacterales bacterium | reverse complement strand
CCTGGTGCGTGACCTGCCAGGTTAATGAGCGCACTACCTTGGCCAATCCGAAAGTGGTCGAGGCCTTCGGTGCGACCAATACCGTTTACATGAAGGCTGACTGGACCAATCAGAACGCCGAAATTTCCAAGATCCTGTCCGATCACGGCCGTGCCGGGGTGCCGCTCTACCTGCTCTACAGCGCCGATGGCAGCGAGAAGATCCTGCCGCAGCTCCTGACCCCCCGCGCGGTGATTGCAGCGCTGAAGACATCGATCCCTGCCTAGGCCTTACGCTGCCGGTTGCGGCGGTGAGGTGATAACCTCGACGTTGTCGTTCAGCAGATAGACCATGTCGCGCAGGGCCAAGTCTCGCGCCTTGGGCGTCTTGGCCTCGGCGACGTCCTTGAGCTTCACCGGCAGGTCCTGGCTGATGCAGTGCAGGATGCACTTGAGATCGTCGGTTGCGCCGCGATTCACTAACGCCATACGGCCCTTTTCATCAAGCGCGGACAGGGCGACGATCTTGCGAGAAATTTCGTCAAAACCGGGCAGGGGTAGCAGTTCCGATGCATCTCCGGGGGCCATGGTGCAGAATCCCTCGACCCCTTTCTTCAGACCGCCAGCCTGGCCCACTATGCCCGCGAACAAGGGCTCATGCGCCACCGATGGCGGGGCGGTTATGGCCAGCTGGCCACTGAGCGCCGGCGTGCCGACCGGGCCGGGGCCCATCGCTGCCATCCACAGGGTGATGGACAGGGAAACGGCGTCGCAGGACATGGCCAGATCCTCATGAAATCGGTGTGCGATAACGGCTTCTGGCGTAGTCTATGGGTGGTGAACGCGCTGTTAACCACGTTGGGCTAAAGCCGAGTTCTCGCTGCGGAGTTTAGCGACCATGGATGATCTCGCCGCCGCCTGGAGCACCCTTGAGGTCGCAGCACAAGCCGACCGCGCCGTGCGCATTGAAGACCGGTTTAAAGCTGAGGCCGCCCGGATGGGGCGGCTGACCCTCGATGCCGCGGGCCTAGGCATCGACCTTTCCAAACAGGCCTGGAGCCTGGCTGGGCTGGACGCCGCCCTGGCCTTGGCCAAGGCAGCCGGTCTGGACGACGCGCGCCGACGCCTGTTTGGCGGCGAGGCGATCAACACCTCAGAGGGGCGGCCTGCCCTGCACATGGCGCTCAGAGCCCCGGCAACTGCGACCTTCATGGCTCAAGGCAAGAGCGTGATGGCCGATGTCGAGGCGATGCGTCAGCGCATGGCAGGCTTTGCCAACGGCATCCGCAGCGGCCAGATCGCCGCTGTCGATGGCGCGCCCTTCACCAGTATCCTGCACATCGGCATCGGCGGATCGGACCTCGGGCCCCGACTGCTGTGGGACGGCCTCAAGCCGCTGAAACCTCAGATCGGTGTGCGCTTCTTGGCCAACGTAGACGGCGGCGATTTTGCGCAGGCCGCGGCAGAGCTCGATCCGGCCCGCACGCTTGTGATTGTGGTCTCAAAGACCTTCACCACGCAGGAAACCCTCGCCAATGCCACGGCCGCCCGGGCCTGGCTGGCCGCCGCTGTTGGCGAAGCAGGTGTGAGCAAACACCTAGCTGCGGTCTCGACCGCGCTCGACAAGACGGCCGCTTTCGGTGTGGCCGACGCGCGCGTGTTTGGCTTCTGGGACTGGGTGGGAGGACGCTATTCGCTCTGGTCGTCGGTCAGCCTGTCGTGCGCCATCGCGCTGGGCTGGGAGGTCTTTAGCCAGTTCTTAGCCGGTGCCGCCGCCATGGACGAACATTTCCAAACCGCACCGTTCGAGCGTAACGCCCCCGTCCTTTTGGCCCTGGCGCAGATTTACAACCGCAATGGCCTTGGACGCGGCGCGCGCTCGGTGGTGCCCTATGCCTACCGGCTGCGCCGCTTGCCGGCCTTCCTGCAACAGCTGGAAATGGAATCGAACGGCAAGTCGATTGGGCTGGATGGCGCGCGCGTGGGTCACGCTACAGCGCCGGTGGTCTTTGGCGGTGAGGGCAGCAATGTTCAGCACGCCTATTTCCAGGCCATGCACCAAGGGACCGACATCGTCCCGACCGAGTTCGTCGCCATGGCCGCGACGGACGAAGGCCCTGGCGGCATGCACGACAAGTTGCTGTCCAATGTCCTCGCGCAGGCCGAGGCCTTAATGGTCGGGCGCAAAAATCCGCCGAGGGCCCCGCGAACTTTCGATGGTGATAGACCCTCGGGGTTGATCCTGCTGCCCCGCCTCGATCCGCACAGCCTGGGGGCCCTGATCACCCTCTATGAACACAAAACCTTCGTCGAGGGCGTGGTCTGGGGCATCAACAGCTTTGACCAATGGGGCGTAGAACTGGGCAAGGAAATGGCCAACGCCATCCTCGAAGACTTAGTGGGCCGGGGGTCGAAGCCGCACGATCCCTCGACCGCAGCGCTGATCAACCGGCTGAAAAACTAGCGCCTGAGCCCTTTATCCGCTAAGCGGCGCGTCACATGATCGACGCGCCAGACGATACAGATTTCCGCCCAGAAGCTCGCAACCCGCGCGGGTTCGTGGACCGACGTGCGCGCGACTTGGCCGCCGAGCGGCGCATCCTGACCGCCGTTTCCGCCGTCTACGAGCGCTACGGCTTCGAACTGCTCGATACCGGTGTCTTCGAATATGCCGATGCATTGGGCAAGTTCCTGCCCGACGCGGAACGTCCCAACGAGGGTGTATTCGCCCTCCAGGACGACGACGACCAGTGGATGGCGCTACGCTATGATCTGACTGCCCCGCTGGCCCGGTTTGCGGCCCAGAACTGGGAGACCTTGCCCAAGCCATTTCGCCGTTATGCGTTCGGACCGGTTTGGCGCAATGAAAAGCCCGGCCCCGCCCGCTTCCGCCAGTTCACCCAGTGCGACGCCGACACAGTGGGATCGAACCGGCCGGAAGCCGATGCTGAGATCATCGCCATGGCCGCCGAGGGTTTGGAAGCCGTCGGCCTGAGCCAGGGCCGGGCGGTCATCAAGGTTTCCAACCGCAAGCTGCTGGACGGCCTGTTGGTGGGTGTGGGCGTCACCGCGCCGGCGCAGAAGCTGATCGCCTTGCGCGCCATGGACAAGCTGGACCGCCTGGGTTTGCAAGGGGTCAAGGAACTGCTTGGGGTGGGTCGTCTGGACGAGTCCGGCGACTTCACCAAGGGCGCTAATCTGGGCACTGCCGCCATCGACGCGATCCTCAAACTGCTCAGCGCTCCGGCGGATGATCGCGGAGAGACGCTGAACTGGCTCAGTGGTATTGGCGGTTCAGACGCCTTCGCCGAAGGGCTGACGGAACTAGGCCAGATCGATCATGCGTTGAAAGCGCTGGGGGTTGGGTCTGACCGCGCGCGCTTTGACCCCAGTATTGTACGCGGGCTAGAATACTACACGGGCGTGGTCTTCGAGGCGGATCTGCAAATTCCCACCGTCGATGATAAGGGTAAGCCGGTGCGCTTCGGCTCGGTGGGCGGCGGCGGGCGCTATGACGATCTGGTGGCACGTTTCACCGGCGAGAAGGTTCCGGCCACCGGCTTCTCGTTTGGCGTTTCGCGTCTGGCTGCGGCGCTAGAGGCAGCCGGGGCGGCTGGGCAGGAACGCTTGCGCGGTCCAATTGTCGTCATCGCCTTTAACGCCGACGATATGCCGCATTATTTCGCCGTGGCCGCCGAGCTGCGTGCCGCAGGGATCGCCGCCGAGGTGTATCTTGGATCGTCGGGCATGAAGGCGCAGATGAAATACGCTGACCGTCGGCTATCGCCCGCCGCCATCATGCTGGGTGGAGACGAGATAGCCGCCGGGACCGTAACCCTGAAGGACCTCGACCTGGGCCGCGAGCTGGCCGAGGGCGTCAAGGACAACTCCGCATGGAAGTCCGAGCGTCCTGGCCAGATCACCGTGCCGCGCAGCGCACTGGTCGCGTCTGTGCGCGCCATACTGGGTCACTAGATCATGCGTTCCGAGCCACGCGTGCCGGAAAGCGTGCTGGATCGGATCCGCGCGCCCTTCCTGGTGGGTCCGCCAGAGCAGATCGATCCTGCTGTGATCCAACCGCTGAACCTGCTGCTAGACCTCTCGGGCGAGGCCATGCGCGAGCGGCTGTTCGTGGTTCAGGGCGAGAACGGGGCCGAGGCTTGCCTGCGCCCCGACTTCACCATCCCTGTTGCCCGTGCCTATGTAGACGAGGCGGAGGGCGACGCGTTGGAGCGGCACTACTATTACCAGGGGCAGGCCTTCCGCATGCCGCCCGCTTCAGGCAGCAAGGGTCACCCCTCGGAATTCCTACAGATTGGCATGGAATCGTTCGGCGGCGGCGAGAATGCCGAGTCCCAGATGGCAGGCCTGGCCTGGAAATCCGCCATGGCCGGTGGGCGCATCGATCTCTCCCTTCGCATTGGAGACGTGGGCCTATTCGCGGCGTTCCTGGAGGATATCGGTACGCCCGAGATCATCGCCACCCGCCTGCGCCGCGCCTTCACGCGGCCGCAGCGGCTAAAGGCCGAGCTTGCTCGCGCCGCCACCCGCAATCCAGACGCTGGCCGCATTGCCGCGGCCCTGGCCGGCCAGGCCACGCGCCGCGCCGCCGAGGCGATCGAAAAGCGCTGGGCCGACGAAGGGCTGGAGCCCGTGGGTGGGCGCACTGCCAGCGAAATTGCTGACCGTCTGATCGCCCTGACGCAAGAGGCAAGCGCGCCCTGTCTGGCACGGGCTCAGGTGGAGTATATTCAGACCTACCTTTCTCTGGTTGGGGATCCAGGCGCGGTGCGCGCCGCCGTGCGCGACCTGGTCCGTGGCGACGCAACCGAGCAGAAGATGGGGGCCTCGGGGTTCATGCTCGATGCCTTGGTCAAGGCCGGTGTTCCGGCCGACCGGATCCGTTTTGACGCCAGCTTCGGCGGGCCCTTCACCTACTATGACGGCTTTGTATTCGAGATCACCAGTGCCGCCCTCGGCGACGGACTGACGGTTGCCGCAGGCGGGCGGTATGATGCCCTCCTGGCGCAACTATCGGGCAAGGCGAGCCGCGCTGTTGGCTGTATGGTCCGCCCATACCGGGCCTGGAACGGAGCGCTGTAATGAGTGCGCCGCTCATACTGGCTCTGCCCTCAAAGGGCCGACCCAAGGAGCAGACTGATGCCTGGCTGTCCAAGGCCGGACTGACGGTCAAGGCCGCCGGCGGACAGCGCGGCTACAACGCCCTGATCGAGGGGGTCGACGGGCTGGACGTGCGGCTGTTGTCGGCCGGGAATATTGCCGCGGCGCTCGACGCCGGCGAGGTGCACATGGGCGTCACGGGCGAGGACTTGCTGCGCGAACGTGGTGACGCGGCCTTCGCTCGCGTGGCTCTGGTGCAAGCCCTTGGATTTGGACATGCCGATGTCGTCGTCGCCGCGCCGGCGGCCTGGATCGACGTCTCAACCATGGACGACATCGACGACGTGGCCCACGCCTATCTGGCACGCACCGGCGGACGCATGCGCGTGGCCACCAAATATCTGAACCTAACTCGAAGCTTCTTCGCGGCGAAGGGCGTGGGGGATTATCGCATCGTCGCCTCCGACGGCGCGACTGAGGGTGCACCGGCCCAGGGCCTGGCTGAACTGATTGTCGATATCACCACAACCGGCGTGACCCTGAAAGCGAACGGGCTGAAGATCCTCGACGACGGGGTTATCCTGCAAAGCCAGTTCAATCTGGCGATCAGCAAGAGCACGCCATGGACGACGGCACAGCGGCGGACGGCCACGCTGATTCTCGACCGACTTGGTGTCGCCCCCTCAACCCTGGAAAGTCGCTAAGTTAGGGCCTCAGCCGTGTTTTTTGAACCAAGAGTCAAAAAAATACGGCTTTTTGCGACCTATGCGCCACATCCTCGACGGAAGCGTCAAAACCAAGCCTTATTTTTGCCACTCGATCGTAACGTGCCGTTGACTCTGACGACTGTTTGCCGCTCTCTCGAATACAGGAGATCAAGGGTTCCCGCAGAAGAACCTAGGCTCTCGGCGTTTCGGGGAGGAAACGCCCGCTTATCGATCGAAAAACGACATCAGCCGGACCCGTCGCGAGTATCCCTCGCGACGGGTTTGGCTTTTCAGGTGCCTGGAATTACTGCAAGCACAAAATTTGACATTAAAGTCAAAAATTAGCCTAGTGGTTCATCCTGGACATACCCGCCATGGCGTCAGCTGGGCTTGCCACACCCGTTCCGGTGCGGACCTCAAGGTCAATACGCAGATTTTTTCCGCCTGAAAAAACAAGAGTCACAGGGACTGATCCGCCCGGCGACAATGGCCCGACAGTCTTCTCCAACATCATATGATACCCGCCTGGCGACAGGGAAACGGAACCGCCTGAGGGGATAACGATGCCCTTTGGCAGGGTCGCCATAGTCGCGACACCGGCCGCCACCGTCGTCTGATGCAAACTGATCGCCTTGGCAGCCGTGGTATTGGCCGAAAGCAGCGACACCGGCCCCTTGCCGTGGTTGGTCAGAACCATGTAGCCAACGGCCGTCGCGCCCGCGGGTGCTGGTCGGCTCCAAGGATCAACCACCTCGATATCGCGCAGATTATAGCTACGGGCGAACGCCGGCGAGCCGGTCAGGCCGAGCAGGGTAATGGCAAGAAGAGCAGGCTTGGGGATCACCGACGTGCCATAGACGCCAGCCATGATCGTTGCAAGTCACCCTCATTTCGGATGCCGGGGT
>CAISYT010000007.1 GCA_903889785.1 uncultured Caulobacterales bacterium | reverse complement strand
CGCATCGCTGCTCTGCAAGTCCTGGGCGCGCCGCAGGCTCACGCCTATGTCTCGATCAACAGCAACCGCACCAGCGACTGGGTGGCCATGGGCTTCGATTGGCCCGTTAACCTGGTCGGAAACCTCTATCTGCGGCCAGGTTTCGGCCTGGGCTACACCAATGGCAAGGCGGGCCTGCCGCCCGCCAATGTGCCGGGATTATCCCCCGACGAACTGGCGCGGCGCAGGACCCTCTACTTCACGCGGATCGATTTCGGCTCTCGCATGCTGTTCAATCCAGAGATCGCCCTGGGCTACCGTTTCAACGACAGGCTGGCCACCGAGCTCTCCTACACCCACCTCTCGAACGGCCAGATTTTCCACCACGGCAAGAACCAAGGCCTGGACGATGCGGGCATACGGCTTGTCTACAGCTTCTAGCCCGCGTATAGGCCCGCCCGCCGGGTGCTGACCCCGGACTGACTCATGTCCGCGCGCCGAGCACCCGTCGAAGGGCCCGCAGACTCCACCCGGCGGGTGGGAGAGTCGTATCCATGGCCAATGTGACTGTTGTAGGCGCCCAGTGGGGCGACGAGGGCAAGGGCAAGATTGTCGACTGGTTGAGCAACCGCGCCCAGGTCGTGGTGCGGTTCCAGGGTGGGCATAACGCCGGGCACACGCTGGTCGTCGATGGAAAGGTCTACAAACTCTCCCTGCTTCCTTCCGGCGTGGTGCAGGGTAAGCCTTCGATCATCGGCAATGGCGTGGTGGTCGATCCCTGGGCCCTGCTGGACGAGATCGCGCGGGTCGAGGCCCAAGGCGTAAAGATCAGCCCTGAATTGCTGGTTCTGGCCGATAATGCCTGTCTCATCCTGCCGCTGCACCGCGATCTCGACCAGGGCCGCGAGGCCGCTGCGGCGCGCAAGATCGGCACCACCGGGCGCGGCATCGGCCCAGCCTATGAAGACAAGGTCGGTCGCCGGGCCATCCGCGTCGGCGACCTCAGCGACCGCGCCGCCCTCGAACAGAAGATTGAGCGCCTGCTAGCCCACCATGCACCGCTGCGCAGCGGCCTTGGCTTGCCGGCATTCGACGGGGCCGGCTTGCTGACCGAGCTTCTAGAGGTGGCTCCGAAAATCCTACCCTTCGCCCAGCCGGCCTGGCGGGTGCTGGATACAGCCCAGCGCGCCGGCAAGCGGATCCTTTTCGAGGGCGCGCAGGGCACCCTACTCGACGTCGATCATGGCACCTATCCCTACGTGACCTCGTCCAACACCGTGGCTGGCCAGGCGGCGGCGGGCAGCGTCATGGGACCGCGCGCGGCAGGCTATGTGCTGGGGATCGTCAAGGCCTATACGACGCGCGTTGGCGGCGGGCCGTTCCCCACTGAACTGAACGATTCCGTCGGCCAACGTCTCGGTGAACGCGGCCATGAATTCGGCACAGTAACGGGCCGTCCGCGCCGCTGCGGCTGGTTCGATTCGGTGCTGGTGCGTCAGTCTGTCGCCATTAACGGCATCAACGGCATCGCCCTGACCAAGCTGGATGTGCTCGACGGTCTGGACGAATTGAAAATCTGCATCGGCTACGACATTGGCGGCCAGAGGTTCGACTATTTGCCAGCCGCCTTGTCCGCGCAGGAAGCCGCGATCCCGGTTTATGAAACATTGCCCGGCTGGCGCGAGAGCACCCAGGGCGTGCGCACGGCGCGCGATCTGCCGGCGGCGGCAGTAAAATATGTGCGGCGGATCGAGGAATTGATCGAGGCACCGGTGGCCCTGCTGTCGACAAGCCCAGAGCGCGACGACACCATCCTGATGCGCGATCCGTTCAGAGACTAGCCAACCCTTTCGTAACAGGGCTCAAACCCTCAAATTCAAAGACGTCGGAAGGGTTTTATTCAGCACTCGCGCCTAAGTGGCAGGACAGCTTAACGACGAGGATAGTCCGTGGCAGGATCGATACGCCAGCAGGGCGGTAAGGGCGGCGAGAGGCTGCAAGCGTACGGGACGGTCTTTCGGACGTGAGGGAGCCCACAGTCGCAAATCCAGTTTAAGGTCGGTTTAATGGTGAACGGCGGGAAAGACCGGGCTTATGGGCCCTCTGATTGACCCAAACGGCGGCAGGGTTGGCAACAAACCCACAAACCTCGCGTCGAAATAGCCGCCGCCGGTTGACATTGCCGCCCCATTTCGCTTATTCACCGCCGCTCGCCGCGCCGGCCCTCCGGCCTTGGCTCGTTTCGTATTTGGAGCTCTCTCGTGAAGCGCACCTTCCAGCCCTCCCAGAAAGTGCGTTCGCGCCGGCACGGCTGGCGCACCCGCATGGCGACCAAGAACGGCCGCAAGATCGTTTCGCGCCGTCGCGCCCAAGGCCGCAAGAAGCTGACGGCCTAAGGCCGAACGACCCCCCGGCGGGTCCCTGTGCAAGAGACCCCGACCCCCATCCAGCGTCTGACCCGCAGGCCACAGTTTCTGGCCGCCGCCAAGGGCGAATCCGCCGCGCGCGGGGCTGTATTGTGCCAGCAACTCAAGCGAGACCCTTCTGACAAACACGCGCCGCAGGCCGATGCCCTGCGGGTGGGATTCACTGCAACCAAGCGCTTGGGCGGTGCCGTGACGCGTAACCGGGCCAAACGTCGCCTGCGCGAAGCCGCGCGCGCCCTACTACCCACCCTGGGCCAAGGCGGCTGCGACTATGTTTTCATCGCACGCCAGGGGGCCGCCGACCGGGCTTGGGACCGTCTGCTTGACGATATGAAAAGGGCGCTGATAAGCCTCGCCGGCTCCACCGGCACCCCCGCCCAGACTCCGCCCGAAAAACCTAGGTCCGATCATGTCAGAGGATAACCGCAACACGATCATCTTCGTCGTCAGCGCGGCGGTGATCCTGATCGTCTACCAGACCTTTGTGCTCGGTCCGGCCTCGAAGAAGCGCGAGGCGGAACTGGCTCAGGAGCGCGCCGTAGCCGCGCAGGTAGCGCAAACCAATACCCAGCTTGGACCCAACGGTGTTTCGGCGGTTGCGCCCACGCTATCGCGCGACCAGGCCAAGACGGCTAGTCCGCGGGTGACAATCGACACCCCGGCTCTGGCTGGCTCTATCTCGCTACGCGGGGCGCGCATCGACGACCTGTTTCTGAAGACCTATCGCGTTACGGTCGACGCGAAGTCCACGCCGGTTGAACTTTTGCGGCCGCAGGGCGCGTCAGACGCATGGTTCGCCGACTTCGGCTGGACGGGTAGCAATGTCCCAGGCCTGCCGGGCCCCGTTACCTTATGGACAGTCGAGAGCGGCTCGGTCCTGTCGCCCGGCAAGCCGGTGACCCTGACCTACGATAACGGCGCGGGGCTGAAGTTCGCGCGCGTGATCAGCGTCGACAAGTCTTTCATGTTCAGCGTCGCCGACAGCGTCAGCAACCAGGGCGGCACCCCGATCGCCCTGGCCCCTTACGCCTCGATCCAGCGCCAGGGCCTGCCGCAAGACATCGCTCGCAACGGCGTGGTGCACGAAGGTGCGGTCGGTGCCCTGGGCGACGGCAAGAACCCGAGCCAGTATCAGGACCGGCTGTGGAAATATGCCAAGTGGAAGAAGGACGGCATCGCCAAGTCCTATACGTCGAACGGCGGCTGGATCGGCATCACCGATAAATACTGGCTCTCAGCCCTGATCCCGCAAGGGATGGCCCCGATCACGGGGCAGTATCGCGTGGTGTCTGAGAGCGGCGTCGACATCTATGACGCCAATTTCGTCGGGGCCACCAAGACGGTGATCCCTGGCCAGGCCCTGTTCCAGACTACCCATCTGTTTGCGGGTGCCAAGAGCGTGCCGATGCTGCGGGCCTATGAAAAAGAGCTGAAGATCCCGCGCTTCGACTTCGCGGTGGACTGGGGGATGTTCTGGTTCTTCACCCGGCCGATCTTCACCCTGCTCGACTTCTTCTACACCCAAGTCGGCAATTTCGGCGTGGCCATCCTGCTGCTGACCGTGACGGTCAAACTGCTGTTCTTCCCGCTGGCCAACAAGTCCTATGAATCCATGACCAAGATGCGCAAGGCGCAGCCTCAGATCGAGGAAGTGCGCGCGCGCTACAAGGACGATCCTGCCAAGCAACAGCAGGAGATCATGGCGCTGTACAAGACCGAGCGGATCAACCCGATGACCGGCTGCCTGCCGATGCTCATCCAGATCCCGGTGTTCTACGCCCTGTATAAGGTGCTGAACGTCACCATCGAGATGCGACACGCCCCGTTTGCGGGATGGATCAACGACCTTTCGGCACGCGACTCCACGACCATCTGGAACCTGTTTGGCTTAATCCCATACGATCCAAGCCTGCTTCCGCTGATCGGTACCTTCCTGAACGGTCCGCTGCATGTCGGCCTGCTAGGGATCGCCTATGGCGTGACCATGTGGCTGACCACAGCCATGAACCCGCCGGCCCCGGACCCGATGCAGCAGAAGATCTTCCAGTGGATGCCGGTGATCTTCACCTTCACCCTGTCTCAGGTGGCCGTCGGCCTGATGATCTACTGGGCCTGGAACAATGTGCTCTCGATCATCCAGCAGTACGTGATCATGCGGCGCTTCAAGGTGGACAATCCCATCGACAGCGTCCTTGCCCACCTCAGCGGCAAGAAGCCCCAGAAGGCCTCAGGGTGACCACGCCTGCCGACGAAGCCCCGTTCGACGAGGGGTCGATCGAGGCGGCGCGCGTGCTGTTCGCGCGTCCGGCCCTGTTTGTGATGGGGGCTGTGAAGATGGACGGTCTGCCGCCGCCAGACTTGCCCGAGGTTGCCTTTGCCGGCCGTTCGAATGTGGGCAAGTCCAGCCTGATCAACGCGCTTGTGGGGCAGAAATACCTTGCCCGCGCCTCCAACGAACCGGGACGCACCCGGGAGGTCAATTTCTTCGTGCTCGACGACAAGATCCGCCTGGTCGATCTTCCGGGCTACGGCTTTGCCCGCGCCTCGAAGTCTACCACCAAGGATTTCCAAAACCTGGGCAGGGCCTACCTGCGCGGCCGACCGAACCTGAAACGGGTCTATCTGCTGATCGACGCCCGCCACGGGCTGAAAAACGTCGACAATGACGCGCTTGAGGCGCTCGACTTGGCGGCGGTGTCCTATCAGATCATCTTGACCAAGGCCGATAAGCTGAAACCCGCCGAGATCGACAAGGTGATGGCCCAAACCATCAAGGGCGTGGCGCGGCGCGCTGCCGCCTTTCCGCGTGTGCTGGCCACAAGTTCAGAGAAGGGCACGGGCATGCCGCAACTTCGGGCCGAGATCGCCCTGGCCTGCGCGACCTGAAACCGCTATCGAACCCCCCGCAAGGTTAGGGGCCTCAATCATGAGCACGCCAGACATCGAGGAAGCCGGCTGGGCCACGGCCAAGACCTTGGCCGAGACCCTGCCGTTCATCCAGCGCTATGACCGCGAGATCGTGGTTATCAAATATGGCGGACACGCCATGGGCGAGGAAGAGGTCGCGCGCCAGTTCGCCGCAGACGCCGTGCTGCTAAAATTGCTGGGCGTGCATCCGGTCGTGGTGCATGGCGGCGGTCCGCAGATCAGCAGGATGCTGGACCAGGCTGGGGTGAAATCGACCTTCGTCGACGGCCTTCGCGTCACCAACGCAGCGACCATGGAAATCGCCGAGATGGTGCTTTCGGGTGCCATCAACAAGGAAATCGCCAACTGGATCACCTTGGCCGGGCGTGAGGCGGATGTGCGCGGTGTGGGCTTATCGGGCAAGGATGGCCGGCTGATAACCGTGACCAAGGCGCGGCGCATGAAAGATGGCCAGCCGCTGGACCTGGGCTTTGTGGGCGAACCCAAGCGGGTCGATCCGCAGCTGATCCAGGCCTTGATCCATGCCGAACAGGACTATGTGCCCGTGATCGCCCCGATCGGCGTGTCCGATATCGGCGAGACCTATAATATCAACGCCGACACCGTGGCCGGGGCCGTGGCCGGGGCCCTTAAGGCCAAGCGCATGCTGCTGCTGACCGACGTTAAGGGCGTGCTCGACAAGGACGGCGAGCTGATCCGCGAAATGACGGTGACGGAAGCTTTCGACGCGATCAAAACCGGCGTCGCCACCGGCGGCATGATCCCCAAGCTGGAAACCGCCATTGCTGCGGTGGATGGCGGGGTTGAAGCCGTGGTCATTCTGGATGGTCGGCGCCCGCACGCCATGCTGACGGAACTGTTCACCCCGCACGGGGCCGGGACCTTGATCCGCAAATGACGGTGTCCGCCCGGGCGGACCTGCGCCATGTCGATGCCTGGCTGTTTGATATCGACGACACCCTCTACCCGCACGACAACGGGCTGATGGCGGATATCCGCCAGCGTATTGCCGATTTTCTGGTGCGATTGACCGGCAAAGGCGAGGACGAGGTCAAGTTGATCCAGCGCGGCTGGTTCGAGACCCACGGAGCCGCCCTGCCCGGCCTGCTGGCCGAATACGATTTAGCGCCACATATCTTTCTCGACTATGTGCACGATCTGCCGCTGCATCAGCTATCGCCGGATGCGGCCCTGGACGCGGCGATTGCCCGCCTGCCCGGCCGCGTGCTGGCCTTCACCAACGGCTCGGCCAACCACGCTGAACGGGTACTGGAAAAGCTGGGCATTGCTCACCGGTTCGAGGGGATCTTCCACATCCAGTCGGGCGACCTGACCCCCAAGCCGCACCCTGCGACCTTCGATCGAATGATGGCGATGTTTGGGATCGACCCAGCCCAAACTTGCTTCTTCGAGGACTCGTCCAAGAATCTGATCCACGCCCGCGCGCTGAGCATGACCACCGTGCTGGTCGGCCGCGAGGATGAAAACGAGGCGCATATCAACTATGTGGCGCCCGACCTGACCGCCTTTCTGAACGCCGCAAGCGTCAAGGAGACCGCCTAGATGACCCCGCACGGCCTCTCCGTTCTGGAAACCGAAATCGAAGCCGCCTGGGAAGCGCGCGACACCTTGAGCCCCAAGACCACCGGTCCGCTGCGCGCGGCCGTGGAGCTGGCCATCGAGTTGCTCGACAGCGGTCGCGCCCGCGTCGCCGAGAAAGCCGACGGCGACTGGATCGTACATCAGTGGCTCAAGAAGGCCGTGCTGCTGTCGTTCCGCCTCAACGCCAATGGCGTGATGCACGGCACTCCCTCGCTCGGCGGCGGCGTTGGCCCCTGGTGGGACAAGGTCGGTAACAAGTTCGACGGCTGGGACGCCGACCGCTTCGAGGCGGCGGGCTTCCGGGCCGTGCCGGGGGCCGTGGTGCGCAAGGGCGCCTATGTGGGGAAGAACGTGGTGCTGATGCCCAGCTTCGTGAACATCGGCGGCTATGTGGACGAGGGCTCGATGGTCGACGCCTGGGCTACGGTCGGCTCCTGCGCCCAGATTGGCAAGGGCGTGCACCTTTCGGGTGGCGTGGGCATCGGCGGGGTGCTGGAACCGTTGCAGGCCAATCCAACCGTGATCGAGGATAACTGTTTCATCGGCGCCCGCTCCGAGGTGGTCGAGGGCGTCATCGTCGGCGAGGGCAGTGTGTTGTCCATGGGCGTGTTCATCAGCGCCTCGACCAAGATAGTCGACCGGGCTACCGGCGTGGTGCATCGGGGCAAGGTTCCGCCTTACAGCGTGGTGGTGCCGGGCTCGCTGCCGGACCCGAAGGGCGGGCCAAGCCTGTCGTGCGCAGTCATCGTCAAGACGGTGGATGCTCAGACTCGATCCAAGACGGGCGTGAACGAACTTCTGCGGGACTAAGGCCGGGCGTTCCGACCCGCGTCGAGGCTGTCTCGATATCGATCGCCTTCATACGGCCGTCGCCTTCTGGTAGGAGCAGCTCTGGAGTCAGAGTGCGTGGGACAAACCTGTGGAGTGGTTTTTCCCTCCAAACGCGCTCTAGATAATGACGAGCGAGCCCGATTCAGCGATCAGTCGATTCCGCCTGATCTCTTCGTGCTCTAGGAGCATCCGATGGCCATGCAAAGCCTCGATCCCGTTGCGTTGACGCAGGACCTGATCCGCCGCCCCTCCGTGACTCCTGCCGATGCCGGGGCTATGGATACCCTACAGCGCACCCTGGATCGGCTGGGCTTCGAATGCCGGCGGATGAAGTTTGGCCAGATCGAGAACCTCTACGCGCGTCGCGGCACCGCTAGCCCAAACCTATGTTTCGCCGGCCATACCGATGTGGTTCCGGCGGGCGACCGCGCCGCCTGGCGCTATGACCCCTTCGGTGCCGATGTCTCTGACGGGATACTGCATGGCCGTGGGGCCGTAGATATGAAGGGCGGGATCGCCGCCTGGGTCGCTGCGGTTTCACGCACCCTGGCCCAGGGGGAGGTTCCGGGCTCGCTATCATTCCTGATCACCGGCGACGAAGAGGGCGAGGCGGTCGACGGCACTGTAAAGGTGGTCGAGACCCTGCGGGCGGAGGGCGAGATCGTCGACCACTGCGTGGTGGGTGAGCCGACCTGCACCGCCATTCTGGGCGATATGATCAAGGTCGGCCGCCGAGGCAGTATCAATGCCTATATCGAGGTGCAGGGAAAGCAGGGCCACGTCGCCTACCCGCACCGCGCGGCGAACCCCATGCCTGTGCTGCTCCGTCTGCTCAACGCCCTGCAAATGCGGCATCTGGACGACGGCTATGAGCGGTTTCAGCCGTCAAACCTAGAGATCACCACGGTGGATGTGGGCAATCCGACCACCAATGTGATCCCGGCCAAGGCCACGGCGCGCGTCAATGTGCGTTTCAATCCGGCGCAGAGCGGGCCTGCCCTGGCTACCTGGTTCCAAGACGAAGCTGCCAAGGCCGGCGAGGGCTTCGCGGGAACCGTTAGCGTCCGCACCGCCATCAGCGGCGAGGCCTTCCTAACCGAGCACAGCCCGTTCGTGGAACTGGTCGCCAGCGCGGTGCGCACCATCACCAGCCAGGAGCACGACCTGTCAACCACGGGCGGCATCTCTGACGCGCGCTTCATCCGCAGCCTCTGCCCGGTGGTGGAATTCGGTCTAGTCGGTGCCACCATGCACGCCATCGACGAACGGGTTCCGGTGACCGAAATCGAGCAGCTGACCACCGTCTATCAGCGGATCATCGAAGGCTATTTCGCGCGATTTTAGCCAAGCGAGACCGTCTCGCTGTCCGGATCGTAAGACACGCCGGCAAAATAGAGCCCGTCGGCAGGCGCCACGGGGCCGCAGGCCTTGCGGTCCGCCGCATCCAGCGCCGACTTTACAGCGCCCTCCTCCCAACGCCCTAAACCGACTTCGACCAAGGTTCCTGCCATGGATCGCACCTGGCGGTGCAGGAAGGAGCGAGCCGCGAAACTCATGACCACTTCCTCACCCCGACCAGTGACCTGGGCCACATCCAGCGTCTTCAGCGGGCTCTTCGACTGACACGCCAGGTCACGGAAGGTGGTGAAGTCATGCAGGCCGATCAGGGCCTGGGCGGCGCGCTGCATAGCCGCCCAGTCGAGCGGCTTCTTGACGTGCCAGATCTTGCCTTGCAGCAAGGCCGGCGGGCTGCGGCGATTGAGGATACGGTAGAGATAGCGCCGTTCGCGGGCTGAGAAACGGGCGTGCCAACCCTCGACGGCGATCGAGGCATCCAGGATCACAACCGGCTTTGGATAGAGATGGGCGTTCAGGGCGTCGCGCACCACGGCCGACCGCCAGGTTTTCACGAGATCGGCGTGGACCACCATCGCCAGGGCGTGGACGCCACTATCGGTACGCCCGGCCGCATGAACCCGCACCGTCTCGCCACTGAAGCCCAGAATGGCGGCCTCAAGCGTTCCTTGCACCGACGGCTGGCCAACCTGGGCCTGAAAGCCGCTGAACGGGCGACCGTCGTATTCGATCAACAGGCGGTAGCGTGGCATGGGCGTTACAAATTCGTCCCAAGGTCCAGCGGAAAGCCGCGTAAGAAATCGCCGGCGCCCTGCGGCCCCTTGCCCTCGCGCTGGGCACCCAGCAGTCGCACCGCGCCTTCGCCACAGGCGATCAGGCCGTCATTGTCGAGCACCTGTCCCGGCACGCCAGCACCCTCTTCCACCCGGGACAGCAGGGCCTTGATGCGAGTCTCGCCACGCGGCGAGGGGGCCATGAACCAGGCTCCAGGAAAGGGAGAGAGCCCGCGGATCAACAGGTCGATCTCAGCGGCCGGACAGCTCCAGTCAATGTGCGCTTCAGCGGTCTTGATCTTCTTGGCGTAGGTCACACCCTCGGCGGCCTGCGCCGTCTCGACGGCCGCGCCAGCGCCGATAGCGGCGAGGATCTCCACCAACAGGCCAGCACCGGCCACGGCCAGTTTGTCGTGCAGCGTACCGGCGATGTCGTCAGGCTCAATGGCGACGCGAGCGGTCGCCAGGATCGGGCCTTCGTCGAGGCCTTCCGTCATACGCATGACCTGGACGCCGGTTTCAGCATCACCCGCCATCAGGGCCCGCTGAATTGGCGCCGCGCCGCGCCAGCGGGGTAAGAGACTGGCGTGTAGGTTGAACGCGCCCAGTCTTGCGGCCTCCAAGACGGTGGTGGGCAGAATTTGGCCAAACGCCACCACCACGGCTACATCGAGCCCCAGGGCAGCAAAGGCGGCGACCTCTTCGGGGTCTCGCATCGAGATGGGGGTGCGCACCATGAACCCACGGTCCCGCGCATAGGCCTCTACCGGCGTGAGCCGCGTCTCCAGGCCCCTTCCGCGCGGCTTTGGGGCCTGGCTGTAGACGCAGGCGATCTCATGCCCAGCCTCAGCTATGGCCGCCAGACAGGTCGCGGCGAAAACGGGGGTTCCAAGAAAGGCCAAGCGCATGGGCGCTGGTTTAGACGTGCCGTGCGGCGTGGCAAGGGCGTGGCTGCGATAGAGGCAAGGCACCTTGAGCCGTTCCAGCCATTTTGGGGCCATCGGATTGCGCGGAAAGGACTCGCATGACCTGCATTGCCACTGCGAAGGGATAGCCGAGAACGCGCTCAGCGTGGGCGACCTTACGCCGCCTTCGCCGCCTTCTTGACCTTGGCAATCGAGCGATCGCGCTTCAGGCGCGACAGGTGGTCGATGAACAACACCCCCTGCAGGTGATCCATCTCGTGCTGGATGCAAACCGCAAACAGGCCGTCGGCCTCTTCCTCGACTTGCTCGCCTTGAGAGTTGAGGTAACGCAGCTTGACGCGGGCCGGGCGGTCGACTTCCTCGTAGATCTCCGGCACCGAAAGGCAGCCCTCTTCATAGGGGGCGGTCTCGTCTGAACTCCAGATAATCTCCGGATTGACGTAATAGGCCGGCCGGCGAACCGCCGCGGCCTGTTCCTCGGTATCGGGGGTGGCCTCACGATCGCCCAGATCCATGACGATCACACGCACCGGCTCGCCTACCTGCACGGCCGCCAAGCCGATGCCAGGCGCCGCGTACATCGTCTCGAGCATTTCATCCATCAGGGCGCGCAAGGTGTCGTCCACCCGCTCGACGGGGGCCGAAACCTGTTTAAGCACCGCCAAATCGGCGGCGTTATCGATGGTTAGGATGCGCCTCGAAGCCATGACCGCTCACGTAAGGCGGGCACCGCGCAGCGTCAAGACAGGCGGGGCGGCACGGCGGCCTCGTCTTCCGGCGGTACCAGTTTGGTCAGCGGCCGGGTACGGGCGTCCAGGCTCTCAATCTCGGGCAGGGGCTTGTCCGGGTGCGAAGCCGATAGTTTTTCCAAACGCTTGGCAGAGGTCAGCACGTTGCGCTCCAGCGAGCCGGCGAAGTCGTTGTACTTCTCGACCGCCTTATTGAGCGAGCCCCCCAGGTCGATGGCATATTTGGCGATCAGACCGACGCGGTCATGCAGCTCGCGCCCGGCGTCGGCGATCAGCTTGGCATTGGCGGCCTGACCTTCGACGCGCCAGCCATAGGCAACGGCCTTGCAAAGGGCGAACAGGCTGGAGGGCGTAACGAGGATCACCCGCCGATCTAGCGCCTCGCCGATCAGGTTCGGCTGCCGTTCCAGCGCGGCGGCAAGGATGCCGTCGCCCGGCACGAACATGGCGACGAAATCGGGGGACGAGTCGAACTGGTCCCAATAGGCCTTGCTCGACAGGCTGCGGACGTGATCGCGCACGCTCTGGGCATGCCGCACCAGGGCCAGGTCACGCGTCGCCTCGTCCGTCGCATCGTGGGCTTCCTGGAAGGCTGTAAGCGAAACCTTTGCGTCGATAACGAACACGCCCTTGCCCGGCATATGCAGCAGGAAATCGGGACGCAGGCGGCCATCGTCGCCGTTCACCGAAACCTGCTCCTCGAAATCGGTACCGCGTTGCAGCCCAGCGCGCTCTAAGGTGTTGAGCAACATCTGCTCGCCCCAACGCCCCTGCACGCCCGCACCACGGCGCAGAGCGGTGGAGAGCTTGCGGGCCTCGTCCTGGGTGGCTGCGGCGGCGCGCATCACGCCCTCGATCTGCTGTTTGAGACTGCCGGTCTCTTCCGCACGCGTTTTCTCGACGGCGGCGACCTGCGCCTGCATCTTGGCCAGGGTTTCGGTAACCGGCTTGAGATGCAGTTCCAGCGCCGTGCGGGCATGCTGATCGCGCGTCTGGAAATTCTCGTCGGCGCGTTTGAGAATCGCCTCGGCGACCTGATTGGCGGTCACTAGTGCGTGGGCCTTGGCATCGTCGGACGAACTCATCCCGGCCAATTTCAGGTCCAGAGCGTGGCTTTTCTTCTTCTCAACCAACAGAAGTACGAATACCGCAGCCAAGGCGCAGGCCAGGACCGCGGCGATGATCGCAAGCAGGGTTGTCGTGTTCATGGTCCGTTCGCTACCATGACTCGGGCCCTGAGACGAGGGTGGCCACCATGCAGGCCCGACTGACCGCCGTAACCCTTGGGGTGGCCGCTGGATGAGGCCGGACGGGTGAATTTCGGCTAGGCCGGTCGCCGCGCTCGCAGGGCTTGGGCGATTGTGCCGTCGTCGAGCCAGTCGAGATCACCGCCCACCGGCAAGCCCCGCGCCAGCATGGTGATCGAAACGCCAGATTCCGACAGCCGTTCAGCCAGATAATGCGAAGTGGTCTGGCCATCGACCGTCGCCGGCAAGGCCAGGATGACCTCCGTTGCCGCGCCATTGCCAGCACGGGCCAGCAGCTCGCGCACCCGTAGGGTTTCCGGCCCTATGCCGTCGAGGGCCGACAGCAGGCCGCCGAGAACATGATAGAGGCCGCGATAGGCACCGCCGCGCTCCATAGCCCACAAGGCGCCGACTTCCTCAACGACACAGATCAGGCCCTGGTCGCGCTCGGGATCACTGCACACCTGGCATGGATCGCGACTGTCGAGCGAGCCGCAAACCCCGCAGGCGCGCACCTTAGCCTTGGCGTCGTAGAGGGCCACAGTCAGGGGATCAAGCAGCTGGTCACGGCGCTTGAGGAGGGCCAGGGCCGCACGGCGGGCCGACCTGGGACCCAGGCCAGGGAGCTTAGCCAGCAGGCCGATCAGTCGCTCGATCTCGGGTCCGGCGGAAGCGGCCATCTAATGACTTTCGCGCGGCGAGCGCCGAAGCCCGTAGGGACGGTTTTCGGCTGTCGCACGCACTAGAATTTCAATCCCGGGATATTGAGGCCTGCCAGCGGACCCATGGCTTCCTTCATCAAGGATTCCTGGGTGGCATCAATCTGGCGCTTAGCATCGGCATGGGCGGCCACAATCAGGTCGGCCACGTCCTCGGCCCCGTCAGCGGCCATCAGCGAGGAGTCGATCTTCACGGCCGTGACAACGCCTGCGCCCGTGACGGTAATGCGCACCAGGTCGCCGCCGGCGCGGCCTTCAACGCTGATCGACTTGATCTTGTCCTGTGCCTCGGCCAGGCGGGCCTGCATGGCCTGAGCCTGCTTCATCATCGCGCCCATGTCTTTCAAGGCTTCAATCCTCTTCGTCGTCAGCGGGCACGACGTCGGCGGCCGGAACCGCGTTCTGACGTACCTCAATCAGTTCGGCACCTGGGAAGGCTTCCAGCACGGCGGTCACAAACGGATCAGCGGCGGCCTCTAGCCGGACCTGCGCCCGTTCGCGACGCTCACGTTCGAGCAGGGTCTCGCCCCCGCCACCACCCTCAGCGGCCACCAGCCACGGCTGGCCGGTCCATTCCTTGAGTCGTGCCACCAGTCGGCCAGCCAGGTTCGACGGGGCACCGGGCACGGATTCGAAGGTAATAGCACCCGGCCGGAATGCGATGGGCCGCATGTAGCGCTCGACATCGAGCTTCAACCCCAGATCGCGCCGCGCGTCGATCAGGCGAACAACATCCTCGAAACTGGCCAGGGTCGGCGCAGACTGGGCCTGGGCCTGGGCCGCGGGCATCTGGCGAGGCGCATACGCCGTTGAGGTTCCGCCCCCGCCCGAGCCGCCACCGGGGCTGGGCGAGCCGGTGGGAACGCCGCCGCTAAGACCGCTGGGCGGGGTGCCCTCGCGCAATGCCTTCAAAGCTTCCTCGGGACCGGGCAGATCGGCAGCATAGCAAAGCCGGATCAGGGCCATTTCCGCCGCTGCCGCAGCATCGGGTGCACGGCGCACCTCCTCGTGGGCCTTGAGCAGCATCTGCCAGAGCCGCGAGAGGGTACCAGCGCTGACCGCCGCACCGATCGCCGCCAGCCTGCCGGCTTGATCGCTGGGCAGGCCCAGTGCTTCGGGGCCCACAGCCTTGGTCAGAGATGCACCATGACAGTGGTCGAGCAGGTCAAGCATGACCACGCCAGGATCGGCACCCTTGGCCCACAGGCTCTTGAACACCGTGATGGCCTCACCGGGGGCACCGCGCATCACCGTCTCGAACAGACCGATGGTCTCGCCGCGGTCGGCCAGACCCAGCATGTCGCGCACGTTGGCGGCGGTCACCGCCGCGCCCGGATCGCCCTGAACCAGCGCTTGGTCAAGCAGGGATAGGCCGTCCCGCACCGACCCCTCGGCGGCACGGGAGATCAGTTGCAGCGCCTGGCGGTCGACACGGAAGCCCTCGGCCGCCGCCACCTTGGCGAAATGCTCAGTCAACACCTCGGGTTCGACGCGGCGCAGATCGAAGCGCTGAGTGCGCGACAGGATCGTCACCGGCACCTTGCGGATTTCGGTGGTCGCGAAGATGAACTTTGCATGCGGCGGCGGCTCTTCCAGTGTCTTCAACAGGGCATTGAAGGCTGCGGTCGACAGCATATGCACTTCGTCGATGACGTAGACCTTGTAGCGCGCCTCGACCGGCGCATACCGCACCCCGTCGAGGAGCTCGCGCATCTCGTCGACCTTGGTGCGACTGGCAGCATCCAGCTCCAGCACGTCGATATGCCGGCCATCGATAATGGCGCGGTCGTGGTGGCCCTCGACCGTGAAATCCATCGAAGGCTGGTGAACCGTATCGGTCTCATAGTTCAGAGCGCGGGCCAGCAAACGGGCGGTGGTGGTCTTGCCCACCCCGCGCACACCGGTGAGCATGAAGCCGTGGGCGATCCGACCGGTGGCGAAGGCATTGGTCAGGGTTCGGACCATGGCCTCCTGGCCGATGAGGTCCTCAAAGGCCATTGGCCGGTACTTGCGCGCCAGGACGGTATAGGCCCCGCCGACCGACGAGGGGGGCGGCAGGTCTTGCGAGGGCTGTGCAGCGGCAAAATCGCCGAAAATGTCGACGGTCAGGGGATCGCGCTCAGGAGCGAGATCGGCCGCAGCGTCAGGATCATTCAAGTCTGGATCGGCCATGACGCGGGGCTAAGAGGGGCAGGGTGGAGACCGACGACGACCCGGAGCGTGACTCGTTGCGGCTGCTTCCTCTCGGACCTGACCGGATTGGCGAGGCGTCCGCCCATCGCCGATCTCCACCCCCTATATCGCGGTTGGGACGGGGGAGTGCAAGCGCGGCAAGTTATGCCTTCAGTCTGAAGGGGTCGGCGGGGTAGGCACCCAGTAACTCCACATGGTCGGCGAAGAAGGTCAGTTCCTCCAGCGCGCGGGCCAAAGGCGGATCCTGCGGGCGGCCGTCGACCTCGGCGTAGAACATGGTAGCGGCGAATGCACAGCCCTCCATGTAGCTTTCCAGCTTGGTCAGGTTGACGCCGTTGGTGGCGAAACCGCCGAGGGCCTTATATAGCGCGGCCGGCATGTTGCGGACTCGGAACACGAAGCTCGTAACGCTGGGAACACCGGCCGGCGGTGGTTCGGCGTCCTTGGCCGCGGTCATCACCAGAAACCGCGTGGTATTGGTGATATCGTCCTCCAGATCGCTCTTGAGGATGTCGAGGCCATAGATCTTGGCCGCAAGGGCCGGTGCCACAGCGGCCTTGGTGGAATCGGGGTTTTCCGACATGGCCTTGGCGGCACCGGCGGTGTCGCCGGCAGCTTGAGTGCCCAGGCCCATGGCCTTGATGTTATTGCGGCACTGATACAGCGCGATCGGCATAGAGATGGCCGTGGTCACCGTGTCCAGGGTAACGCCGGGATTGGCCATAAGATGGAAACGGATCGGCTTGAACGCCTCGCCAATGATGCGCAGGCCCGAGGCCGGCAGCAGGCGGTGCACATCGCCCACGCGGCCGGCGATAGAATTTTCCACCGGAATCATGCCGAGCGCGCATACGCCGCTCTGCATGGCCATGAAGGCCTCTTCAAAGGTGAGGCAGGGCACGGGCTCGTAGTCGGGAAAATAGGTCTGGCAGGCCTCGTGGCTGTTGGCACCCAGTTCGCCCTGGAAGGCGATTTTCTTCGAAGCGGTCATCTAGATTACTTTCATAGCCGCCGCGAAGGCGCGGGCGGCGGCGAGGTCAGCGGGACTGTCGACGGCGATCGGAGCGGAACCAATCACAGCGGCGCGCAAGCTAAGGCCCAGCTCCAGACCCCGCAGTTGTTCCAGCTTCTCGCGCTTTTCCAATGCAGAGGGCGGGGCGTCGTTAAACGCCTCAAGCGCGGTGCGGGTGTAGCCATAGACGCCGATGTGACGCCAGACCGGCCCCTCGCCATAGAGGGTCGATCGGGTGAAATAGAGCGCGCGTCCAGCCTGACCATCGGAATCCATGGCCAAGATCGCCTTGACCACGTCGGGATTGGCCTTGGCGACCGGATCGTTTTCTTCAGCGACGACAGTGGCCACATCACAGCATCCGGCGGCCAGCAGACGGGCACAGGCGCGCACGGAAGCGGCGGCCTCAAACGGCATGTCACCCTGCATATTGATGACGGCGTCGTGTTTTCCCGCCGGGTCAAGCTGGCGCAGGGCAGCCAGGATACGGTCCGAACCGGAAGGCAAGAGCGGGTCGGTCAGCACTGCCATTGCGCCCGCGGCCTGCACCGCCGCCACGATCTCGGGATCG
>CAISYT010000006.1 GCA_903889785.1 uncultured Caulobacterales bacterium | reverse complement strand
CCGCGTGGTCAAAAAACTGAAGCGGCCGAGAAACCAATGAGTTGGGTGGGGTCGGATAGCAGAGCCTGAGGTGTTCCCGTACAATTTTTCGGACGGCCGATGCCGCCGTCGCCGGGGCCAGGACAGGCAGGGGGCGGTTATGGATTGGGCGCGTATCCTGGTGTCCTTGCTCAAAATCCCACTCGGCCAAGGAATCGGTTTTCCAACGAAGATTTCGGCAGACGAGTCTCGATTAAGCCTTGGACGCTAACCGATGATGCTCGGCTTACAGGCCTGCGGGTCGTGGCCTTGGTATGGCGGCGGTTTCGGACCAAGGCGGCTGGCGGCCATTGACACCCGGAATCCTGAAAATATTGGGCCAAAAGTGGCTGCAGAGAAGTGCCAAGGCGGCTGGCACACCTAGCATTGCGTACCGTGAGCGCTAGCGTGAGTGGGGCAAGCTGGCGCTCAACCGACACGTTCGGGTGGGCGCTGGCAATAAATCGCCTCGCGCTGCAGGACCAACTTGGGTCGCTGGCGGAGGCCTATGTAAGGTGTCCCGTCGATGATCAAGATTTCCAAGGGCAAAACACCCAAGGCCTCGAACCAGAACCAGCCTGTCCCGACTGCCGCTACCGGAGCGTTTCCGGCGGCCGACAAGCTTCAAACCTTGACCCAGGCCTTCGCCCCCGTGGTCGAGATGCGGGCCGCCAAGGACCTGAAGGTCAACCGCCGCAACGCGCGCAGTCACAGTGAACGTCAGGTCCAGCAGATAGCCTCCAGCGTGAGCGCGTTCGGCTGGCTGGCGCCGATTGTCGTCGACGAGGAGGGCACCGTCCTGGCCGGCCACGGTCGGCTTCGGGCTGCCCAACTCCTTCATATGGAGGCTGTACCTACGATCCAGGTCAAGCACCTGACCGCCGAACGCAAGCGCGCCTTCATGCTGGCCGATAACCGTCTGGCCGAGTTGGCCGAGTGGGACGAGGAGCTGCTGAAGATCGAGCTGAAGGAGTTGTCGGCGTTCGATTTGGCGTTCAACTTCGAAGTGACCGGCTTCGATACTCGCGACCTCGACCGGCTCGACGTGTCAGTGGTTACCAAGCCCCCGGCGGCCGAAGTTGTGCCGGAGCTTGTCCGTGACCGGCCGTCAGTCAGCTCGTTGGGCGACCTGTGGCAGCTTGGTCCGCACCTTCTACTCTGCGGCAGCGCACTGGAGGAGGCGTCCTATGCCAGGCTGATGGGCGAACAGCGCGCGCAGATGGTGTTCACCGACCCCCCATATAACGTGAAGATCGACGGCCACGTCTGCGGCCTGGGCTCGGTCCACCATGCCGCGTTCGAGATGGCGGCCGGCGAGATGTCGGAGAGCGAGTTCACGGTCTTCCTGGCGACCGTGATGGGCTTGATGGCACGCTATAGCGGTGATGGCGCCATCCACGATATCTGCATGGACTGGCGGCACCTGGGCGAGGTCATGGCTGCCGCCAAGGGAATCTATAGCGAGCAGAAGAACCTCTGCGTCTGGAACAAGACCAACGCTGGCATGGGTACCTTCTACCGCTCCAAGCACGAGCTGGTTCTGGTCTTCAAGGTCGGTACCGCCCCGCACATCAACAACTTCGGCCTCGGCGAGGGTGGCCGCTACCGGACCAACGTCTGGGACTATGCCGGGGTCAACACGTTCAAGCCCGGGCGGATGGCAGAACTCACCCTGCATCCCACCGTCAAGCCGCTGCCCCTGGTCATCGATGCGCTCAAAGTGTGATTCGGCATGGAATAAGGACCCCGTTTTCGGGGTAATCGGCATCCAAACGGGACCCCGGGAGCTGAGGGTCCACAGTGGCTTCCAAGATTATGGGAGCCGAGATTGGGATGT
>CAISYT010000005.1 GCA_903889785.1 uncultured Caulobacterales bacterium | reverse complement strand
CGCACAGTGGCGAGCATCGTCGAGGGCGTCTTCTTGCGCTACACACGGCAAGAATTGAAAGCCTTGGCCTTGGCCAAACGCTTGCCGCTGGGGCCGGTATGGAGCCCGATCGAGCTGGAGGACGACCCCCAAAACCGGGCCCGGTCTTTCTTTTCCCGGCAGCCCAACGCGCCGCAAGCGCCGCTGCTGATGCCACGCCTGCCCGTCATTTGGAACGGGCAGACCTTCCCAGCCGCCAGCGCAGGCGCTCCTGCGTCGAGCCCTGCGCCGGAGCCACGGGCATGAACGCACTCGCCGGTTGCCGCGTGCTCGACCTGGGCATCATCACAGCGGGCGCCGCAACGGCGGCCTGCCTGGCAGATTTTGGCGCCGAGGTCATCAAAATCGAGTCGGCCTCGTACCGAGACCCGTTTCGCCGATGGCTGTCTGACAAACCCGCAGGTGCCGCGGACGACCTGCCGCCCTTTTTCAAGGCGACTAACCGAAACAAATTAGGCTTGAGTCTGGATCTGAAACAAGCCTTGGGCAGAGCCACTTTTTTGCGCCTGGTCGCCAACAGCGACGTGGTGGTGGAAAACTTTCGGCGCGGTGTCATGCAAAAGCTCGGGCTGGACTACCCCGCACTCAAAGCGGTCAACCCCAACATCATTCTGGCGTCGATTTCGAGCCAGGGGGAAACCGGTCCGGACGCGCTGTATGTCTCCTACGGTTCGACCCTGGAAGCCGTGGCGGGGCTGGCCTGGACCACCGGCTATGCGGGCGACGTGCCCGCCATCACGGGCGTGGACCTCAACTACCCCGACCAGGTGGTGGGACTGTTTGCGTCGTCGATGGTGGTCACGGCCTGGCACGCGCGCCAGAACGGTCAGGGTGGCGCGCACTTGGATATGTCACAGCGCGAGCTCACCAGCTTTCTGTCTGGCGAAGCCTTTGTTGCCGCCAGCGATGGGGCGGCACCCGGGCGCGAAGGTAATGCCCAGGCGCCGTACCTGATTCAGGCCTGCTTTCCCGCCCAAGACGGCACGTGGGTGGCCGTGACGGTCGAAGCGGGCCAACGCGTCGCATTGGCCCAAATGGTCGATGCCCGAGCGCCGGCAGTTGCCGTCGCGGCGTTGGAGGCGGCATTGCGTGATTGGGTCGCCTCCCGACCAGCCGGCGCCGCCGTAGAGGGCTTGCTGGCGCACGACATTGCGGCGGCCACTGTCCTGAGCGGTGCGCAGGTTTGGCAGCAACGGGGGCGGGTCTGGGATCAGGCTTTGCAAACGTCGCCCCAGGGCGCCGTCGTCAAAGGGTTTCCCCAGCAGTTCGAGCGGCAGCCGATGACCATCTCGCGCGAGGCGCCCTCGGTCGGCGCTGATTCTGACGAGGTGCTGCGGCGAGTCGGGCGACTGACCCAGGACGAGATTGAGGCCCTGCGCGAACAGGGTGTGATCTAACGCAGCTCAATGCACCGCACAGGAACACCGATGTACCCCACAGTTCAACTGTTGATCGCCGGCCAATGGCGCGACGCCCATGAAGGCCTGACGCAGATCAGCCGAACCCAAGCTTGAAGCAGTACACACCATGACACAGGATATAGAGGTCTGCGGCGGCGACTACGAACACACCTTGGGCTTTGGCACCCCTCACGAGGCGACGCCGCGTTTGCGTTACACCATCACAGCCCTGGGCGAACTCAGCCGGCGAGTGCTCAGCGGCGACGCCTTTGACGTGGCCGAGTACTCGCTGGCCAACTACATCATGCTCAAAGACCGCGGTGACGATCGCCTGTCCGCGATCCCGGTTTTTCCAAGCCGCGCCTTCCGCAACGCTTCGGTGTTTGTGCCGGTGGGCAGCGCGCTGCATGATGCGCGCGAATTGGCTGGCCGCCGGG
>CAISYT010000004.1 GCA_903889785.1 uncultured Caulobacterales bacterium | reverse complement strand
TTCATGGTGTCTTTCAAGAGACCGCAATTGTCAGCGTCGAGATGACCCGTGAGGTCATCGCCAGAACGCCGCCGCCTGCGATTCTCTTTCCATATCAACGATGTCAAAGACCTGACCGGGAACTTCCCGACCCCGCCGTTTAACGCCCAGCGGCGGCGAGAGGCGGCGTTCTAGTCGCCTCGAATTTCAGTGTCAACCGAACCTTTCGCTTTGTTTTCGGAAGAGTTCCGGAAAACTGCTAACAGACAAAATGAAGCCGTTGAGCGCCGAGGGCACCCCTCTTTATTTCGTCTCTATTCGATTGATGCTGAAGACTTTAGAGGCAGTGGACTGAAAATCAAGAGGTTTCTAGCTCCTCTCGACCACCGAAGCGGCTGCCGCTGTTCCTCAGCGAGGTGGAGCTTTTACGGAACGGTTCCGGACCTGGCAACCCCTTATTTCAGCTTTGCGACAGCCAGCTTGCGCGTCGACGCACAAGCGGCGGATAATATATAGCAATTAACCGTGTGGAGACCCGACGAAATGCTATCGTTTAAGGCACGGTATGGCCTGCGGGCGCTAGTTGAGCTGGCTCGGGCCGGTGGCGAACAACTTACGGCCGCTGACTTGGCCATCCGCGCCGACGCGCCGCGCAAGTTTCTGGAAGCAATTCTGCTGTCTTTATCGCGTGCGGGACTCGTTACGAGCCGGCGCGGAAAGTTTGGCGGCTATGTCCTATCACGCCCGGCGGCCGAGATTAGTTTCGCGCAGATCATTAGAATCATCGACGGACCGCTGGCCTTAGCACCCTGCGTAAGCCGCACAGCGTTCCGGAAATGCGACGATTGTCCGGATTTAGCCACCTGCTCGCTCCGCGAAGCCCTGCTGCGGGCCCGTGACGCCACATCGGACGTACTTGATAGCTACAGCTTGGCGGACGCCTCCATGAGCGCCGGCGCAGAAATTCCATCCCAGATCAGAGTCGCACGCCCCTAGACCGTGAGGTTTTCCATCCGTCGCTCCTCTAGAGCGCTCCAGCTCAAGGGCAACTTAAGCGATTAAACGGGCCGACGAGCAGCAGACCTGCAGCAAACCCGCCAAGATGGGCCTCCCAAGCGATCGGTGCCCCGTTCGCAACCGGCGTTAGCCCGGTAACGCTCATCAGCAGGTTGACGATGATCCAGGCTGCCGCCATCGACATCGACCGGCGCGTGAAGGGCGACCCCAGTTGGCCTGGCGGGTCCATCAGCCGCGCCGTCGCACCCATCAAACCGGCGACGGCACCGGAAGCGCCAACCACCGGCTGCACACCGTCTGTATGCAGAACCACGAAGGCGAGGCCGGCAAGCAGGCCGCAAACAATGTAGAATACAAAGAAAACCGCTACCCCCCTGCCCCTCATGCCAAACAGCCGCGCAACAGGGGCGCCGAAAGCCAAGGCAAAGGCCGCATTCGTGGCGGCATGCGCCCAGCCACCATGCAGGAACAGCGAGGATAAGAGTCCGGCGGGATTGCCCGCCATCACCTGCTGAGGGAATAGGGCCAAACCCAGCCCCCCGTCCGGGAGGATCTGCTGCAGCACGCAGCAGGCGATGATTACCCCCGCGATAGCCACGGCGGGCCAAGGGGCCTTGAACATAGGCTCGGCCGGGGGTGCACCGGTCGGCGGGCCCGAGAAGGGTTCGATGGGAGCGTCCGTCATTAAGAATAAATGCTCATTTTCGAGATAAATTTCCTGATCGCTAAACCAAATCGCGACCCGTTTATCCCTTAATTGTTTCCATATCCGTAGGGCACGTCAGTTGCTTGTTTAGCCTTAACGGATCCGGCGCTTTTGCCGGGGAGGGGAACATGGTCGCCTGCCGACAATTGGATGGCCTATTTCACTGTGCCCTGCTGGCCCGGGCATTGCTGAGCTTTGCGGTGCCAGGAGCGGCCCAGGCGCAGCAGATGGGCACCAGCTCAGCCTCCTTCAACGCCGGCTACCGGCGCACCGCAGGTGAAGAAAACCGCCCGGTCGATTTTTCCCTGCGCGACCCCAACGGCAACATGACCATCAATGACGGCGTCATGAATACAAGCCCCGACCAGAGTACGCTGGTGGGCAGTACCATCGATGCCATCGGCAACTTTACGGATGTAGGCGGTATCTACACAGCCAGCCTAAAGGCCGACAACCGTCAGGCCAATCTGGCTAATGTCTCCGCCAGCACGCACACCACGATCAGCGGCCCCAGCCGCAACGCGATCAGCACATCGGCGGCAGTGGGAAACAACGCCAGCTACTCCGTCAGCGCCCCAATCTCGGCCACAACGCAATAGCTGCCAATCGACCGCGGACAGCGGGCTTGATAAGCTAAGTTTTTCGACGGCGTTGGACTCCCCTTGGCGCGGCAACTGAGATTACGGCTGGAACAGCCCCCCTCCTGGGCGAGAGAGGACTTCATCGTGTCCTCCGCCAATAGAGAGGCTGTGCGCCTGGTCGACGCCTGGCCGGCGTGGCCAGGGCGCGTGCTGGTCCTCGTCGGGCCCGAGGGAACGGGCAAGACACACTTGGCCATGGCCTGGGTCGCGCGTACCGGCGCGGTGATCACCGACACGACAGCCGCGCCCGATCTTGTCGCCCTTTCAGGCAAGGCGGTACTGATCGAGAACGCCGACAGCGCCGTTTCCGACGTCAATCTGTTCCATTTGATCAATATGGCCGCCCAACATGGCGGCAGCTTACTACTGACGGCACGCACCCCGCCTCTAGAATGGCCCACGGCCCTGCCCGACCTGCGCTCTCGCCTCAACGCCTTGCCGGTGGCCGCACTGAGCGAGCCTGATGACCAGATCCTACTGGGCGTGTTCCGCAAACTGTTCCGCGAACGCAATATCCGACCGACGGACGATACCTATCCCTATCTGCTGCGCCGTATGGAACGGTCGGTCATTGAGGCGCAGCGCCTCGTCAAACGGCTCGACGACGCGGCCGACAGCCTACAGCGGCCAGTGTCACGCGCCCTTGCCAAAGAGGTGCTAGAGGCTGGCGACCCGACGATGGACCTATTCAAATGACCAAAGCCGCTACAACCGCAGATCAGCAAAGCCCCGAAGCGCTTTCTGGCCGCATAGACACCGACATGCTGGCCTCGCCGGAACGGTTCTTCAATCGCGAGCTGTCTTGGTTGGAGTTCAACAAGCGCGTGCTGGAAGAGGCGCAGAATCCACGCCACCCCTTGATGGAACGCCTGAGGTTCCTGTCGATCTCGGCGGCGAACCTCGATGAATTCTACATGGTGCGTGTCGCCGGTTTGCGGGCCCAGATCCGTGAAGGCGTGCGGGTGATAAGCCAAGATGGCCTCACGCCGGCAGAACAGCTGAGGCGGGTAGACGCCTCGGCCAGCGAACTGATGTCTGATCAGCAGCGGGTCTGGACACGCATCCGAGCCGAAATGGCCGAAGCGGGTCTGCACCTGCTGGATGCGCGTGAGGTAACCGCCCGCGATCGTGCTGCTGCCGAGGAAATTTTCCTCGCCAAGATCTTTCCCCTGCTTACGCCCTTGGCGATCGACCCTGTTCACCCCTTCCCGTTCATCCCGAATCTGGGGTTCTGCCTTGCCCTGAAACTGCGCCGTGAAAGCAACGGTAAGGTGATGTACGCCATGGCGCCGATACCCTCGCAGGCACTGCGGTTCTGGGAGCTTCCAAGCTCAGGCGGCCGCAAAGAACCCCGCAAGATCATCGCCCTGGAAAGCTTCCTCATCCTGTTCCTCGACCACCTTTTCCCCGGCTACGAGGTTGAGGGCCGTGGCCTGTTTCGCCTGATCCGCGATAGCGACATGGAGATCGAGGAAGAGGCCGAAGACCTGGTGCGCGAGTTCGAGGCCCGGCTGAAGAAACGCCGACTGGGCTCGGTGGTGCGGGTAAAGCTGCAAAGCACCATGCCGGAAGACCTGCGCACCTTTATCCTCTCTGGCCTGCGGGCAGAGCCCGAAGACGTGGTGCTGGTCGAGGGCAAGTTGGGCCTAGCCCAGATGGCAGCCCTGATCCCGGCCGACCGGCCGGAATTGAAGTTCCCGCCGTTCGAGGCCCGCTTTCCTGAGCGCATCCGCGACCAGGGTGGCGACGTGTTCGCCGCCGTGCGCGAAAAAGATATTCTGGTGCACCATCCGTTCGAAAGCTTCGACGTGGTGGTGCAGTTCCTGGTACAGGCGGCACGCGACCCCAATGTGCTGGCGATCAAACAGACCCTGTATCGCACGAGCCGGGAAAGCCCGATCGTGGCCGCCCTCATCGAGGCCGCCGAGCACGGCAAGAGCGTCACGGCCCTGGTCGAGATCAAGGCGCGGTTTGACGAGGAAGCTAACCTGAAATGGGCCCGCGATCTGGAACGGGCCGGGGTGCACGTCGTGTTCGGCTTCGTGGAATACAAGACCCACGCCAAGCTCAGCCTGGTGATACGGCGTGAGGGCGACGCCCTGCGCACCTATTGCCACTTTGGCACCGGCAACTACCATCCGATCACTGCTAAGATTTATACCGACTTGTCGTTGTTTACCTGCGACCCAGCCCTGGGGCGCGACAGTGGCCTTCTGTTCAACTTCATCACCGGCTATGCTCAGCCGGGCGAGTTGGAGCGGCTTTCCTACTCGCCAACGACCATGAAGCGCGACCTGCTGACGATGATCGCGCGCGAGGCGGAGCATGCTCGCGCCGGAAAACCCGCGGCAATCTGGGCGAAACTCAATGCCCTGGTCGATCCCGTGATTATCGATGCGCTTTATGAAGCCAGCCAGGCGGGGGTCGCCATCGATCTGGTGATCCGTGGCATCTGCTGCCTGCGCCCTGGCGTTCCCGGTCTGTCAGAAAACATCCGGGTCAAGAGCATCGTCGGGCGATTCCTCGAACATGCTCGCATTGTGGCCTTCGCCAATGGCGGGGAAATGCCCAGCCCGTCGGCGCACTTGTTCATCTCATCAGCCGACTGGATGCCGCGCAACCTCGACCGCCGCGTGGAGGTGATGACCCCAATCCTGAACCCAACCGTTCATCAGCAGGTGCTGAACCAGATCATGGTCGCTAACCTCAATGACGAGGCCCAGAGCTGGCGGCTGCAGCCTGACGGGGCCTATGTGCGCGACCCGGCTTGGCGCGAACCAGCGGCCTTCTCTGCCCACAGCTATTTCATGACCAACCCCAGTTTGTCAGGCCGGGGCCATAAGGTGAAAGACCTGCCGCGCGCTTTCGACTATGTGAAGCAACGCCTCTAGGTATCACGAGAGTTCTGTGCTGAACGCCCCTCGTTCAACTCCTGCCGCCCGCCTTGCCGCCGGGCGCGTCGCCCGCGACTGCGCTGTCATTGATGTGGGGTCTAACTCTGTCCGCCTGGTGATCTATCGCCTGGAAGGCCGGGCTATCTGGACAGTCTACAACGAAAAAGTCCTTGCCGGCCTGGGGCGCGGCCTGACCGAAACGGGCCGCCTGTCGCCCGACGGCGTCGAGCAGGCCCTGAATGCCTTGCGGCGCTTTTCCGCCCTGCTGGACGCCATGCCCAATGTGCAGGTCTTCACCGCCGCCACTGCCGCTGTTCGCGAGGCACAAGACGGCCGAGAGTTCCTGCGCCGGGTCGAAACCGAAATCGGACTGAAGCTGCGAGTCATCAGCGGTCCGGAGGAGGCACGCTATGCAGCGTTCGGCGTCATGGCCGGCCAGCCCAACGCCCAAGGTATCGTTGGCGACCTCGGTGGTGCCAGCCTGGAACTAACGCGCCTGGGCGGCGATGCGCGGGACGCAGTTAGCTTGCCGCTCGGCCCGTTCTCGGTCGCAGGGGCGGCTTCGCGGTTCGATGCAGAGAAGCTACGAAGCTCGATTATCAAGGTGCTCGCGCCGCATGCGAAGCGTTTCCGCGCCGACGACCTTCACGCCGTGGGCGGGGCGTGGCGCAATTTCGCCCTGCTGCACATGCGCATGTCGGGCTATCCGCTAGAGGTTCTGCACCAGTACGAAATCAGCCGCCGCGACGCCCTGGCTGCGGCGCACTTTATCGGCAGCCAGTCACAGGAATCTCTAGGCCGGATGCCCGGCCTATCACGCAAGCGGGTCGAGACCCTGCCCTACGCCGCCGTCCTGCTTGAGGCCCTGATTGAGCAGTTGGAACTCGAAAAGCTGACCTTGTCGGCTTTCGGCCTGCGCGAGGGCCTGCTGTTCGAGGGCATGGACGCCACACTCCGCACACACGATCCGCTGGTCGCCGGCTGCGCCGCCATGGCTACCCGAGGCAGCGTTGACAGCGGCTTCGGCTCGGCCCTTGCCGCCTGGGTTGCGCCGGTATTCTCGGCTCTACCGCCGGCCTTCGAGCGCGAAGCCCTATTGACCGCCGCCGCCTGCCAGCTCGCAGACTTAGGCGTCCAGTTGCATCCAGATCATCGCGCCGACCTGGTGTTTTCTCAGGTGCTGCGCGCGCCTGTGCCCGGTCAGACCCACGCCGAGCGCGCCTTCATCGCCGCAGCGTCCTATGCGCGCCATAGCAGCAGTTTCGAGCCGCCCGAACCGGCGGTGATCTCGCGCCTGCTGTCGTCAGAGCGTGTGGCGCGCGCGCGCGCCTTGGGCGCGGCGATCCGTCTGGGCTGCGATCTTTCCGGCAGAAACGCGGCCCTGCTGGGCCAAACCGCATTGCGCTTACAAGGCCCTGTGCTCGCCATGACCGTCGATCCGGGCCACGCCGACTTGATGTTGGGCGAACAGACCCTGCGCCGCGCCGGTAATTTGGCGACCCGACTGGGTCGGCGGCTTGTGGTCAACAGCCAAGGATAGTTCCACAAGGGCCATCGACCATAAGCCAACGCCAGCCGCAACAGGGCTTACCGAGCGCGGCCTCTCAGATCCGGATTGGCGACAATGACCCGTGTACCGCCCAGCCGGCAAATGATCGATTTGTCTTGGAAGCCGACACAGCCACCGTAAAGTCTTTCCCAGTCTGATATAGCTGCCCCCTTGCGAGCGGTCAGGCTTGACCACAAGGAACGAAATGGCGGCAAAACGGCTGCAACCCAAGGCACCGACCAAGGCCACGCTGGCACCGCGGGCCTGGCAGAGGATGCTATCGGGCCGGAGACTGGATCTTCTCGATCCCTCACCGATGGACATCGAGATCGACGACATCGCCCATGGGCTGGCGCGTGTCGCGCGCTGGAACGGCCAGACCATCGGCGAGCACGGGTTTTCCGTCGCCCAGCACAGCCTTGTGGTCGAGGAGATCGCCGCCTACCTCCAGCCGGGCCTCGACGCGCGATGGAGGCTGGCGGCCTTACTGCACGATGCGGCGGAATATGTAATTGGCGACATGATCAGTCCGTTCAAGGCAGCGTTGGGCATGAGCTACAAGGATTTCGAGCACCGGCTTGAACATGCCATACACATCCGCTTCGGCCTGCCCGCCAAGGCACCGCCGCATATCCAGAAGCTGATCAAATCCGCTGACCGCGCCTGCGCCTACTACGAGGCGATCCAGTTGGCCGGATTTTCGCCGGCCGAGGCGCTGCAACTGTTTGGAGCACCACCCAGCCGCTATAGCCTGACCATTGAGCCCTTGGCCCCTGCTCAGGCGCAGGCCCGTTATGTTGAGCGGTTCAACCTGCTGTCGGTCGCCTCTGGCTATACGCCCCCCAACGGCGAGGCTTTCGACACGGAATGACATCACCAGTCGTCATCGGTCTCTCTGCCGTCGCGATGTTGGTGACTGACGGCGAGGCGGTCGTTCTGACCGTGCGCCCCGGCGGCGGCGCCCCTGCCCTGCCGTTTGGTCCGTTCGACCCTCAAGGCGACCGAACCTTCGAACTGGCGCTGCGGGCGTTCGTATCTCAGCAGACCGGGTTTCAGCTGGGCTATGTGGAACAGCTTTACACCTTCGGCGACAAGGGCCGTGTCGCCCCACGCGCTGAGGTCGGTGCCGGTGCCGCCCGCGTTGTCTCGATTGGCTATCTGGCCCTGACCGCAGAGCCTGCGCCTGTTTCCGCACCTGACACCGCTTGGTCGCCTTGGGCGCGATTCTTTCCATGGGAAGACTGGCGGCGTGGCCGGCCCGCTGTGCTGGACCAGATGATCGCCCCTGCCCTTGCCGACTGGGCCGGTGCCGACACCGGCCGCCAGACAAGAGCGGCACTGCTGTTCGCCCTGGGTGATTCGCCCTGGCTGGAGGAGCACGTGCTGGAGCGTTATGAGCTGCTGTACGAAGCGGGCTTGGCACCTGAGGCCGAACGCGACCGGCTGCGCGCCGCCGGCCTCCCCTCGACCGAACCGCCTGCAGGGGCCCGCGCCCTGGGCGAGCCGATGATCTCAGACCACCGCCGCATCCTGGCAACGGGCCTTGGCCGACTTCGCAGCAAGCTCAAGTACCGTCCTGTCGCGTTTGAACTGACCCCGCCGGAGTTCACCCTGTCGACCCTGCAGCGCACGGTGGAAGCCATCGTCGGTGCCCCGCTACACAAACAGAACTTCCGCCGCGCGTTGGGACGCACTGGCCTAGTCGAGGGGCTGGGCCGTCGCATCGGCGCAGGCGGACGGCCGGCCGAACTATTCCGCTTTCGGCGCGACTTGGCCGCCGCCGGCGGGGCGCTGGGCTTATCCCTGCCGCTGCTGCGGGACTGAGTGCAGTCGGAAATCCTGGTTGTACGTGAGACGGGTGCGGCCCGCCGCCCGTAGTGCCTTTGTTCCCGATCACCGCCCTGCCTGATCGATAAGGATTATCGCCGTGCTACTTCCTATTGTTCAATGCCGCCTGGGCCGCCGCAAGGCGGGCGATCGGGATGCGGAACGGGGAGCATGACACATAGTCCAGCCCCGCCCGCTCGCAGAAATCGATCGAGGCGGGATCACCGCCATGTTCGCCACAGATGCC
>CAISYT010000003.1 GCA_903889785.1 uncultured Caulobacterales bacterium | reverse complement strand
TCCATGGGAATTCCTCAGTCGTGAGACGCGGCTAGGGCTCTAGTTTGCGGATGATCTCGGTAGCCTCGTTAAAGCCGGTGTTGGCGGCCGGCACCCCGGCATAGATCGCCGTCTGCATTAGCACTTCCTTGAGTTCGTCTTGGGTAAAGCCGTCCTGTTCGAGCGCCGACTTCACGTGAAGCCGGAACTCCTCCCAACGGCCGAGTGAGGCACAGATGGCCACCACCAGCAGGCGCCGCGTGCGGTGATCCAGACCGGGGCGGCCCCAAACCTCGTTCCAGGCATAGCGGGTGATCATAGCCTGATAGTCGGCGTTAAAAGGCGTGCGCCCGGCCAGAGACTTGTCGACCCAGGCATCGCCCAAGACCTTGCGACGGTTCTTCAGCCCTTCTTCGAACAGCAGGGTGTTGGCGTCCGCCTTGGCTGTTCCGTCGCGCACCTGAGCCATGAACCCACGCACCGCCGCCGCAAAGCTCGCGGGGGCTTCGATGCTGGGCAGGTGGGCCGTATCCAGCAAGGTTACATGCGCGCCGACAATCGCTGCGGCGATCACATCGCCATGACCGACAAATGGTAGGGCAATGTCCTTAGAGCCGCCGATCACCAGGGTCGGGACGGCAATGCCAGGAATCGCGCTGGCCAGGTCCATATCGCGAATAGCCGCAGCGCAGGCGGCATAGCCATGAGCATTCTGAGCCAGCAGATTGGCACGCACAGTCTCGACCGCTTCGGGATGCTTGTCGCGGAAGGAGTCGCTGAAAAAGCGGATCATGGCCATGTCGGCAATCGCGGCCGTGCCGCCGTCGCGAACCGCAACCTCCCGCGCCGCCCAAATCGCCGGATCGATAGCGGCGGACGTACAGGCGAGGACAAGCGCCGTAACGCGACGCGGTGCCTTCAGCGCCAGGGTCATTGCGACCATGCCGCCCATGGATGTGCCGCACACAGCAGCGGTCTCGACACCCGCCGCATCCATCACCGCCAGCACGTCTTCCGCCAGCAGGTCGAGGCTGTAGTCGCCATCCGTCGCGTCTGAGGCCCCGTGTCCGCGCGCATCGATGCGCAGCAGACGGAAATCTTTAATCAGGTACGGGACGGCCGCGTCATAGAGGGCGATGTCTGTGCCAATGGAATTGAGCAACACCAGCACCGGCTTGTCAGCCGCACCATCGATACGCCAATGCAGACGCACGCCATTGTTGAGAGCGAAGGCCATTTAGGGCTCCTGGCTAAAATCAGCGAGTACAGCGGCGACCATAGCCTGGGACTCGCCCGCATCGGTCCCGACATCGGCCGCCGCGAGGTTGGCAGCCATGCGCGACATATCCACCTCCAGCCCCTCGATCACGGCCGCCATAGTGCTAAGCGCACCGTGGGTCAGGCGGAATAGATCAGCCAAGGCGGGGGCCTCGGCTTGCCATTCGCCGAGGGCGCGCTCGTGCGCCTGCGGCAGGCCAGCAATGAGCGTTGCAGCCAAGTGCGGCGCCCTGGCGGCGGCGGATAGCGCCACCTGGCATCCGGTCGGGTTGCGCTTGTGCGCCATAGCCGACGATCCGCCACGTCCTGCGACGCGTGGCTCGAAGGCCTCAGCCACTTCGTTCTGCGCCAGAAGGGCAATGTCGAGCGCGATCTTGCCCGCCGCGCCCGTGAGGAGCGCCAGGGCGGCACCCAGTCCCGCCACGCCTTCTCGGCACGTGTGCCAGGGAGAAACCGCGACGTGCAGGCCTAACCGCTTGGCCAAGGCATGCGTTACAGCGTCAGCCTTACCGTACAACCCCGCCAGGGTTCCGGCGGCACCGCCGAACTGCAGGCGGATGGCGCCGGTCTCGCGCTCAAACCGGCGAGCCGTAGCATCGATGCCCTGCAGCCAACCGCAAACCTTCAACCCGAACGTGATCGGCAAGGCGCCCTGCAAGAGCGTGCGCCCGAGCATCGGCGTGGCAGCATGGGTCTTAGCCAACGCCGCTAGGGCGGCAGTAAGCCGCGCAGCCTCGTCTTGGATCAGGGCCGCGCCCTCACGCGCCTGCATCATCAATGCAGTGTCGGCGAGGTCCTGGCTGGTCGCACCCCGATGGACGAGGGTGGCGACGGCATCGCCTGCCGAGGCGGCAATACGAGCGCGCAATAGCTTGACCAGCGGGATCGCCAAGGTGCCGGCGTGGGCGGCCTGTTCAGCGAGGTCGGCGATATTGGGTAGGATTTCGCAGCCATCGGCGATTGCCGTTGCGGCGGCCAGGTCGATCAAGCCGGCGTCGGCTTGGGCCAAGGCCAGGGCAGCCTCGAACCGCAAGGCCGCACGCAGCATCGCCTCGTCACTGAACACCTCCAGCATGGCCGGTGTTGAGGCTGGCCGGTCGAGAAACAGATTGGTCATATGTCGAAGAAGACGGTTTCCCGATCGCCTTGCAAGACAATGTCGAACCGCCACACACCGTCGCGCGCCTTAGCGATCAGGGTGTCGCGCCGCGCGTGCGGGACGAGGCCAAGGATCGGGTCGCTCTCATTCGCGACGTCACCGTCGAAATAGAGCCGTGTCACAAGGCGCTTGAGCATACCACGGCCCAAAATGCTGAAGGCGATATGCGGTGCTTGGATCATACCGTCGGAGTCGGTCACGGCACCCGGCTTGACGGTGACGAAGCGGTAGACCCCCGCCTCGCTGGTGGAGGACCGGCCAAAGCCGATGAAGCCACTGTTCGACTCGCCGGCGTAGCGGCCGGTCGGATCAGCCTGCCAAATCTCAACCATGACGTCCGGCGTCGGTACGACCTGGCCGTCCACAACCACGCCCTCAATGGTGATGGTCTCCAACGGTTCGGTCACGGTCGCGTGCGGCTGCGCCAGCAGATAATGATCTTCGGGCATGAGATCAGGGCGGGCACCGATGTCGGTGGCCCCAACCAGGTCGGCCCCACCCTTCCACGGCAGGCCGTAGTGGAAAAAGGGACCCACGGTTTGCGACGGCGTCTGGCCGAACAACTCGCTGGACTGGTTATCGGCCATCAGCGCTGCTCCATCGGCGTCGCAAGTGATCCGCGCAGCACAATGTCGAACAGATAGCCCAGCGCCCAGTTGGGTTGAGTGGTGGCGATATCGAACCGCGAGACCATTCGTTGGCGCTGAGGCATCGGCACGGCGTTCGCGATCGGATCGATCTCGATCAGCGGATCATCAGGAAAATACATCTGCGTCACAAGCCGCATGGCAAAGGCCGGCCCCAGCAAGGACAGGTGAATGTGGGCGGGGCGCCAAGCATTGTAGTGGTTGCCCCAAGGATAGGCCCCAGGCCGAACGCTGACGAAGCGGTAGCGACCCTCGCCGTCCGTGATGACCCGGCCCGCACCGGTGAAGTTGGGATCCAGTGGCGCATCCCACTGGTCCTTGGCATGGATGTAGCGCCCAGCGGCATTGGCCTGCCAGATCTCGACCACCGTGTACGGCACGGGGCGACCCTGCTCATCCAGCACCCGTCCTGAGACGATGATCCTCTGCCCCTGAGGCATGGCGGCGTGCTGGGTCGTCAGGTCGGCCATGGCACCGCCCATAAGCCGGTCCCAATCGCGCGGTCCGGTTGTCTCGGTTATGGTCTGCGGAATACGCACCAGCGGTTGGCGCGGCGAGCGCAGCACGGTACTGGCATAGGCCGGGTGCAGCGAGGCCGGCTGTCCGGCATCTTCGCGCGAATATGTGTCAGGCTTGGCCATCTTACGTCTTGAGTACCCGCTTGGCGTTGTCATGGAACAACATGCGCTTGGTTTGCGCATTCATTAGCGCGTTGTTGGTGGCAACCACATCCTCGACATTGAGATGGGTCAAATCCCTATGACGTCGTGGTTTACAATGCCGCATTTGCAACGCAATAAGCCATAAAATCCTATCAGGAACGGCGGGGCCTTGCCTAGTCGTCTAAGCACTAGCGAGGACACTGTAGGCGCAGATCAGTCTGCATAACTGTCGGCTAGAAAAGGCGAAATACGGGGCGCAAACAGCATTTCTGTCGAAACGACGTGCAGAATTGGCATAATCATTTGGCCCAATAACTTTCCTGCGCAAGACGGGAACGGGGCGAATGGGAAGGAACACCAAGATGAAGCTCTATCGGCTGCTGACGGCGGCGGCGATGGCTGCCCTATGCACCGCTGCCTACGCCCTGCCCCCGCCGGACATTGAGGCCAAGCTGGTGGCATTGGGCCGCGTGGTCGACGCACCGGGTACAACGGCGATCTATGGCCCGATCCTGATCAATCAGTCACATGCCGGCGTCGAGGCGAAACGTGACATCGCCTACGGGACCGACCCGCGCGCCTTGCTGGATGTCTCTGTTTCGACAACGCCGTCGAAAACCCTAAAGCCGGTTCTGATCTACGTTCCGGGCGGCGGCGGAAACAAGAAACTCGACTATCCGGGCGGTGAGCCCTTCTACGACAACATCATGATCGTGGCCGTGAAGAACGGCATGGTTGGTGTCAACATGCAGCGCCGCACCGCGAGCGAGTGGGACGCCGGCGCTAAGGATGTCTCCTCAGTGATCCAGTGGGTCCACGCCAATATTCAAAAATTCGGCGGCGACCCGTCCCGCATCGTGATCTGGGGCCAGTCGGCGGGGTCGAACGCCCTGTCCAACTATCTGACCCACAAAGCGACCTGGGGTCCGGACGGCCTCGGCGTGAAGGCGGCCGTGGTGATGTCGGGCGGCTACAACCTGGCGCCTCTGGAGCCTAAGTTGGTCAACAGCGCCAGAGGTCCCGGCGACGGCGGGGCCGCGGCCATCGCAGCGGCACGCGCGGCACCGGCGGCACCGGCCGGTCCGCCCCCGATCGATCCGGCCGTGCGACTGGAGCGTTCGATGCTGCCCGGCTTTAAGGCGCTGACCATCCCACTCTATGTCACCGCAGCCGAACTCGACCCGGAACAGACGGTGGAGGTATCGCACATGTTGAACGACGTCATGTGCGGGGTTGGCCGCTGCCCGACCTACTATCTGAACAGGCAGGAGAGCCACATCTCCGAGGTCCAGTCGATCAACACGGCCGACACCGAGGTGCAAACCCCGCTGTTCGCCTGGATCAAGAAGGTCCTTTAGCACCCATCATCTCGGGCGGCTCGCAAGAGCCGCCCGAGATGATGCGGACGTTTCAGAAAGCGGTACCAGAGCCAACACGTCGCCCTTGTGGCTAACGCGCTAGACCTCCCCGTCCCTATCCTGAGCAGCACGCGGGTATGAGGGCGGGTCAGGGCGACCGCGGAAAACTCACCCCGCGGATCCTGCCGTGCTGTCGCCAAAGACCCTTCGATCTTTGGCTTTCAGCCTGCTTGGCCCGTCAGAACCTGCTCACTATTGCGCCGCGACCTTGAAGTTCCCATTGCCCGTGTAGGTCAGCCACGTTCCGGCCCTGGGCGCAGCATACATAGCTGGCTTGGCGTAGTCGCATATGCCGGTTGGGAACGCCGCCTTGAGCTTGTCCAACTGATCGACGCTGAGTTTCTGCGTGTAGAAGCGGGTTGCCACGGGAGAGAGGGCACACTTGAGCGTCGTGCGCGCCTGCGGCTCGCCAGCGGCCAAGCGCGGATCGCCATAGACTGGATAGAGTGTGTCGCACTCGCCGCCCTTGGTCAGGGCGATCTTGCGCATTTCGGCTGTGAAACAGGCGCTGCTCAAACCGTCCGGCTTGTTACGGACAATTTTCTGGGCTTTTGGTAGGTTGGACGGGTCCTTTGCGATTGCGGCCAGCCAGCCGTCCATTGCCGCCAAGGAGTCGCGCATGGTCTTACGCAGCGGCGATTCCGCACCCTGCGTGTCCTGGCGCAACGAGCCCAAAGTCGAGGTCATCAGGGCGACGTAGTTGCCCATTGGTCCGGCCTTGCTCCAGCGGGCCTGTTCCTGGTCGGTCGTATAGCGGGTGTGCACATCGGGCCCGGCTTGGTCGACGTAGGAACGCACGTCGATGATCGGCACGCTATTCATGCCTTGGCCGTCGTTTACGCGGCCGCTGGCATAGGCCGCGTGAATCGCCTGTGGGTCGCCCTGCACGCGGGCGGAAATAAAGTTGGCATCTTGGTCGTAACCGCCAATGTTACGGTTCAAATCAAGGAACTGATCGAAACTGATCTTGCCCTCGTTGAACGGTTTAAGGCCGTACTGCATGCCGGTGTTGTCGTACGTGCTGCGGGCCCGGCCGTCGGGGTGTCGGCCATAGATGTTTTCCGAATTGTCATAGTAGCTGCAGCGCGTGCCCTTGGGGCTCTTGATCGGGTCGTAGAGCGCCGTCGACAGCCCGCCGCTGCTGGCACCGGCTTGGCCGCCACCCTCCTCAGCTGTGATGAAGGCGGCACCGTCGCAGCCCGTGCCGAGCGGCGAAATCCAGCGTGGCTGATAATTGGCAGCGGCTTTGGAGCAGTGCTCGACCGAATAGTAACCAGTGGCCGCAGCCTTCTGTTCCGGTGTCCAGGATGTCTTGGTGGTTTCGAAATAGTGGGTCAGCAGCGGACAGTCGGCCCAAGCTGGCAGCAGGGTGATCAAGTCTGGGTAGCTGCGCTCCGGCAGTAGGCCGTCGAGCAGGCCCGGATAGTTGGCTGTGAGCAGAAACTGCTGCCAGGAACCGCCTGAACCGCCCAAGCCGATCGTATAGCGCGGCGGGCCAAAGCGTTCGATGAAGCGCTCTTTGACCATCATGGTGGTCTCGGCAGAAATGACGTCGTTGCAGTTCTGGCCCTGAACGTTGAAGGTTGACGAAGCGACTGCATAGCCCCTGTCGAGCGGGTCGTTGTTCATCTCGCCGCCGTTGACGACGCCGCCGTTATTGCGGCCCTGGCGGAAGGCCGCGCCACAGCCGCCGCCGAAGCTGTAGACCAGCACGCCGTTCCAGCCGGGGGATTTCGAGGTGAGGCTTGGCGTGTCATTGGGCGTGGCCAGCATAGCGATCTGATAGATCGAGCGGTTGATCACGCCTGTTTCCAGCCGCACGATGTAATCGACGCTCGCCCCGGTCGATAGGGTGGTGCGCGCTAGGTCGGCAGGCTTGAGCCCCTTGGGATCATAGGATTTCAGCGGCCCGCCGCTGGTGGGCTTATAGACGTACTGCACATTGGTCGGAGCCCAGCAGTCGGTATCCTTGGGCGCGCCGAGCGTGGTTCCGTCGGGCATTTTCACCGCCGCTGTTTCGCAAACGAATGGCGTTTGGTGCGGACCAGAGAACACGGGACCGGCATTGGGATAATCGGTCAGGGTGATGGACGCCTTAGCGGCACCGGCGCTGGCCGCGACCTGATTGGCCCCGACCTTCAGCCCATCGATGACCCCGCGCCGGGTGGCACCGGCTCCCGTCAGGTGAGATGTCTGATCCGCGCCATTGACGGTGAGCTTCAAGCCCGGGCCCGCGCCGGTCACTTCGACCAGCGCATTCTCACCCGTCACCCGGCTGGGGCTGGAAGAAACAACCTTGATGGCCAGGGGTGCGGGGGCCGCCGTTGCCGTGGCACCGATCGCCGCCGCTAAAACCAGCGACCGCGCCATGTGTGCGCCGAAACCGATTGCATCAGCCATCGCTATCTCCCTATGGACGCCTCTTGATCCCGGGCAAAGTTGTGCGACTGCCCCAGCGGTTTGTCTACAGCTGGCATGCCAAGGCGTGCTGCAGAGCAGCGGACCCAAGAAGACAGGCTAGCCGCGGCTTTGCACCGCCGCCAGGGCGGTCATGTTGACGATACCGCGCGCTGTCGCGGCGGGCGTCAGCACATGCAGCGGCAGCGACATCCCCATAAAGATCGGACCGACCAGCAAGCCCTCGGTGGCCGCGCTGAGCAGGGTCAGGCTGATATTTGCCGCATCGAGCGTGGGCATGACCAGCAGATTGGCCGATCCGCTGAGGCGTCCGTCCATGACCAGCTTATTGCGCAGCGCCTCGCTCAGGGCCGCGTCGGCGTGCATCTCACCATCGACTTCCAGATCGGGTGCACGATCGTGGATCAGGGCCAGGGCCTCACGCATCTTGCGGGCGTTGGGGGCATTGCTGGCGCCGAAACTGGAATGCGACAGCAGGGCCACCTTGGGCACCACACCGAACTGTTCGACCGCTTCCGCCGCCAGCAGGGTCAACTCGGCCACCTCTTCAGCGGTCGGATCGACGTTGACGTGCGTGTCGCAGATAAACAGGACGCCGTTCTGCAGGATCAGAGCCGATAGGGCGTAGATCCGGTTCGCCCCGGCCTTGCGGGGGATGATTGGCATGACATAGCTGGCCTGGGTCCACCAATCGCCACGTCCACCGACAAGGGCCGCATCGACCGCGCCGGAGCGCAGCAGCATGGCGGCGGTTACGCTGGGCCGGCTGGTCACGCGCCGCTCCGCCGCAAGCGGCGGCACCCCGCGCCGGCCAACAGCGGCTTGATATTGCTCGATCAGTGGCGCGAGCGCCTCGACGTCGGTGGTCGGATCCAGCACCTTCACCTTGCCACCCAGATCCAGCCGCAGGCCCATGGCCTTGACCTTGCCCTCGATGACCGAGCGACGGCCGATTAGCAGCGGCTGGGCTAGTCCCTCATCGACCACGGTCTGGACCGCGCGCAACACGCGCTCATCCTCGCCCTCGGCAAACGCTACCCTAGACTGGGCCTTGCGCGCGCGATCAAAGATCGGCCGCATTAGCTGGCCCGAACGATAGACAAACCGTTCCAAGTCGCGCTGATAAACCGCAAAATCGGCGATCGGGCGGGTGGCAACACCACTGTCCATGGCCGCCTTGGCGACGGCCGGGGCGATCTTGAGGATCAGGCGCGGATCGAAAGGCTTTGGAATGATGTATTGCGGGCCGAACAGCGGAGCGGCACCGCCATAGGCGGCGGCGACGACTTCGGAAGCCTCAGCGCGGGCCAGGTCGGCAATGGCTTTTACCGCCGCCACCTTCATGGCCTCATTGATCTCAGTGGCCCCCACGTCCAGCGCACCCCGGAATATGAACGGGAAGCAGAGCAGATTGTTGACCTGGTTAGGATAGTCGGTCCGGCCAGTGGCCATGATGGCGTCCGGCCGCGCCGCCGTGACAAGTTCGGGCATGATCTCTGGATCGGGATTGGCCATGGCCAGGATCAGCGGCTTATCGGCCAATAGCGGCAGCCACTCGGGATTGAACACATTGGGGGCCGACAGCCCCAGGAAGATATCGGCACCCGGCAAGACGTCAGGCAGACGCCGCGCGTCGGTACGGCGCGCATAGCGCGCCATATTCGGCGGCATGTTCTCCTCGCGCCCGTCATAGACCACGCCCTTTATGTCGGTCAGGGTAACGTTGTCGGTCGGCAGGCCCATGGAGACCAGCAGGTCGACGCAGGCCAGGGCCGCGGCACCCGCGCCCGAGGTGACGAGGCGCACGTCCTTCAGTTTCTTGCCCTGCAACACAAGGGCGTTCAACACCGCCGCCGCGCAGACGATGGCGGTACCGTGCTGATCGTCGTGGAATACCGGGATCGACATGCGCTCGCGCAAAGCCGCCTCGATATAGAAACACTCCGGGGCCTTAATGTCTTCGAGGTTGATGCCCCCAAAGGTCGGCTCCAGCGAAGCCACCGCCTCGATGAACTTGTCCGGGTCCAGCTGGTTGATCTCGATATCAAAAACATCGATGCCGGCGAACTTTTTGAACAGGACGGCCTTGCCCTCCATCACCGGCTTGCTGGCCAGGGGGCCGATATTTCCAAGTCCGAGCACGGCCGTGCCATTGGTGATCACACCGACCAGATTGCCGCGGATGGTGTAGTCGCGCGCCTTGTCCGGATCGGCG
>CAISYT010000002.1 GCA_903889785.1 uncultured Caulobacterales bacterium | reverse complement strand
CTGCCGACGCCTTCATGGATCTACCCCCGGCGTAGCGGTTGGCCTTCTCGGTCTGGGGCCTGCTCGACACGGATAGCTAGCTACGCGCGCCGCCCAATGACGGCGAGGGAACCGATCAACCCCTGCTGTTCGACGACCAAGGCCGGCCCAAGCCCGCTTTCGAAGCCCTCGCCGGCGCGCTTAAGCGCCCCTAACGGTCGGGAAACTGTAACGACTACTGAAAACGGCTCAGCTTACCCGATCCCGCCATGGCATTGGGCGGCACGGCCTTGCCGATCGGTAGATAGAGTTTTTGATCGACATAAAATACCGAGGCGGCCGTGCGGCTGCCGTCCTTGCCGTTGATGCCCAGCTCATGGCTGTACTGCCGGTTGATGCGCTCAGTGACATCGACGGTGACATCACCGGTGGCCGACAGAGCCTTGATGGCGGCTCCGACCACCGCCTCCTCGGCAAGGTTGATCTTGGAAAAGTCCGCCACGGTCACGGTGTAGCTGATGTTATCCAAAGCGGCCGAATAGAGGGTCACCGGCGCGATCTGGCCTACCGTCGCCTTATAGTCGTCGTTGACCACCATGGGTTCTGCCGGGAACTGCACCACGAATTTGGCTTCGGGATAACGGCACTCGGTCCAGGTCTGCGCGCCAGCGAGGGTTGGCGCAGCGAGCAAAATGGAGCAGGCCGCCAGCAATCGCCGCATCAGCCGCCACGCCCGCGCGACTCGAGGATCTGACCGTTCAGTTGAGAAACGGAGACGAACTGGCCCCCATTCGATCCATCGCGTGATGGATGGAAGTAAGTAGTGATCTTGTCACCGGGCTTGAAGGTTGATGACTGATCGGTAGGCTTTTGGGACATAACTTCGCTCACGCCGCAATCTTCAGCGCAATGGGAATTTTTAAGAGCCCAAAGCCCTAGACGGGCTGAGGCTTTGCCTAGGGTTTTCCGGCCGGCCGCTGGTCGGCGCGTTCGGTCTCGACCTGTAGGCGTAGCGCGCGCAGGTCGTCGCTGATCCGGAAAATAGCCACGTAGAATTCGCAGAGGGCGCGCCACAGCAGCACTAAGGCACCGGCGACCAGTAGGCCGGCCACGGCCACGGGTATGGCCAGAATCTTGCCCAGGATCGCTGTCTCGCGCAGGGCCACGCCGACGGCGGCACCCACCGACGAAAACGCCACCAGCGAAATCACACCCAAGCCGGCCCAATAGATCAGATGGACCATCGGACCGGTGATCAGGCGGTCGAAGGTCAGCAGGTCCCACATCATGGAACGTATCGACTTGTTGGCCATCGATAAGGGACCTCCCTGCGGCGCTCGTGCCTCACGCCGCATGGCTATCAGTGACGGGGCGGCGCGGCAATAAGACTAGACAACGCCGACGGTGCGAAGACGCGCCTTCGGGTGGATTTCGTTTTGACTCATCACGATGGTCTGGCCTCGGAAACACTCAATGATCGAGCGTAAATGGGGACGGATCTGGGGGCTGGTCAGGAGCAGGGCGGCGCGCTCGAACGCCTCGCGCACGCCCCGGGTAAAGTCCTGCAGGCGCGACGGTACCAGGGTCAATTGCTTTCCTCGCCCGGCCCGGTCAGGGCGTCATTGAACGCCTGCTCCCCGTCCGAACCCATGGTGACGATCGGCAGCGCGCCATCTTCGCCACGGTTCGCCCACTAGAGCTGTTTCGAGAGCCGGCTGCGCACTTGTTCGACTAGGCCCTGGACCTTAGGCCTATCGGTACTGCTGCAAACGGGTGGCCCGCAGACCGGCCATACCGTGCCGATCGATCGACTGCTGCCAGTTGAGAAACTCTTCATTGGTCAGCCTGTAGCGGTCGCAGGCCTCGTCGAGCGAGAGAAGCCCGCCACGCACAGCGGCCACAACCTCTGCCTTACGGCGAATGACCCAGCGCTCTGTCTCAACAGGGGGCAAGTCTGAAATGGTCAAGGGCGTGCCGGTTGGCCCGATCACGTACTTTTCGGCACAGCTATTGGTTCGTTGCTGCTGCATCATGGGCTTCTACCTCCAACTCACATCTTGCGAGGAACGTAGGCCGCTTCAAATAACATTGGATTAATTCTGTTAGTAAAAAAACACTGAATCATGAGAATCTTTCAATGCGCGCTCGATGTCTCAAGTTGATACAACAAAATATTATGAGTTAATTCGTGCGAATATATTTTAATGTTCAGGATTTATTTAAGTATTTGATCCGCGGTCGTTATAATATTCGATTATGCTGATTAGGTTATTTTTGTATCGATCAGCCCCGTGAACTCAGCAGATAGGTCAACGGTCAATGATTCCAGAGTGGAGGGCGCGATGCGATCAGTAGTCTACAGGCGGCCCAGGTCTCAGTGCAGGCTGCCGCCCAGGTGTTTCAGAGCCTGAATGGATCGTCGCCGCTGGCCCTCCTGAAGCCTTAGGCAGCCCTCGGGCTCGTAAATCGCCAGCGCGAGCGCTAGATAGCGCTACATGATCCTCGACCTCGCAACCGCGATCGACAGCTGCGCGCCGCAGGCCGTGATAGATACCGTGCGCGGTAGCGTCGGCCTGCCCGTCGGCACGCGTGTGCTAGTGGCCATGTCAGGCGGGGTGGACTCCACCGTGACCGCCACCCTGCTGCACCAAGCCGGTTACGATGTGGTGGGCGTCACCCTGCAACTCTACGACCATGGCGCAGCGATCCAGAAGAAGGGGGCCTGCTGCGCCGGACAAGACATCCACGACGCACGCCAGGCCGCCGAGCGGATCGGCATACCGCACTATGTGCTTGATTATGAAAGCCGCTTCCGCCAGTCCGTGGTCGAGGAATTCGCCGACGCCTACCTGCGCGGCGAGACGCCGATCCCCTGCATCCGCTGCAACCAGACCGTCAAGTTTCGCGACCTGCTCGACGTTGCCAAGGACCTGGGTGCCGCCGCCATGGCCACTGGCCACTATGTGCGCCGTGAAGCCTCGCCCCTGGGCGCGCAGTTGCACCGCGCCGCCGACCCGGCGCGCGATCAGAGTTGGTTCCTGTTCGCCACCACGCGCGACCAGCTTGACTATCTGCGCTTCCCCCTTGGCGGTTTGGAAAAGCCGCTAGTGCGCGCCATTGCCGCCAACTTGCGGCTAGCCGCCGCTGACAAGCCAGACAGTCAAGACATCTGCTTTGTCCCTGAGGGCCGCTACACCACGGTGATCGACAAGCTGCGTCCGCAAGGGGCCTTGCCCGGCGACGTGGTTCATCTCGACGGTCGCATCCTCGGCCAGCACGAGGGCGTTACCCGCTTTACGGTCGGCCAGAGGCGCGGGCTGCCTGGCGGTGCCGGCGACCCGCTATTTGTGGTCAAGATCGACGCTGACAAACGCCAGGTCATCGTTGGCCCCCGCGAAGCCTTGCTGACCGCAGCCCTGCGGCTGAAGGAAGACAACTGGCTGGGGGATCAGGCATCGCTGATGGATGCGGCGGCGGACGGGCAGGCCGTGCTGGCGCGCGTACGCTCCACCCGCGAGCCGGCCCCGGCCCGGCTGATGCTGGAGGACGCAATGCCCTTGGTTCGGTTCGAAAACGCGGAGGAAGGCGTTGCGCCCGGCCAGGCCTGCGTCCTCTATGACGCGGCCAAGCCCAGCCGCGTGCTGGGCGGAGGGTTCATCGCCTCAACGATTGCCGCGCTCTAGGGGCGGGTCAGTCCCAGGAGGTTGATCTGTATGCCATTGGCCATCGTCATGTCGCCGGGATAAATTGTGGCGGGGCAGCGAAATCGGCCGCCACGGAAACGGCGCTAGCGCAGATCAGAAGGGCCAGGGACAATCGACGCATCGCAATCTCGGGTAGAGGCAGTAAACAGAGATCAAAATCTCACGGAGGCCACATGAGCGATAGGTTCACCGACAATCGCGAAGACAGCCGTTTCGAACTAGACGTTGACGGCAAACTGGCCTTTGCCGACTACCAGCGCCATGCCGGCGTGCTGACCCTTCCCCGGGTTGAAGCGGCAATGCCGTTGCGGGGTACCGGCGCGGCGGACAGGCTGATGCAGCAGGTCATTACGGCGGCGCGGGCCGAAGGGGTCAGGATCAAGCCTGTTTGCAGCTATGCGGTCGCCTGGATGCGCCGCCATCCAGAAAACAACGACCTCCTGGCCTAGCGGCACCGCCACAGAGGCGCGCCGTCAGTTCAGCGTCGCCCTGCCGATCTGTAGCGCGCCGTCGCCGGCGGTCACCGCGATCAATGCGCCGTCGACAATCTCACCCGCCAGCAACTTACGCGCCACCGGATCGACCAGTTCCTTTTGGATCACCCGCTTCAGTGGCCGGGCCCCGTAGACCGGATCATAGCCCTTCTCGCTCAGCCAATGCAGGGCCGCAGCGTCCAGGCTCAGGGTCATTCGGCGATCGGCCAGCAGCTTTTCGAACCGACCCAGCTGGATACGCACGATCGACTCCATCTGCTCGCGGCCAAGGCGGCAGAACAGAATGATCTCGTCGATCCGGTTGAGGAACTCCGGCCGGAAGTGCCGGCGCACTGCGTCCATCACCATGGGCCGAACAGCCTCCACGTCATCGCCTTCACCTTGGTTGGCGAGATATTCCGAGCCCAGGTTGCTGGTCATGATGATCAGGGTATTGCGGAAATCGACCGTGCGGCCCTGGCCATCGGTCAATCGGCCGTCGTCCAGCACCTGCAGCAGCACGTTGAACACATCGGGATGGGCCTTCTCGACCTCATCAAACAAAACCACCTGATAAGGGCGGCGACGCACGGCCTCGGTCAGGCTGCCGCCTTCGTCATAGCCGACATAGCCCGGTGGCGCGCCGATCAGGCGGCTGACCGAGTGCTTTTCCATATATTCGCTCATATCGATGCGCGTGATGGCGGCGTCATCGGCGAACAGGAATTCCGCCAGCGCCTTGGTCAGTTCGGTCTTTCCCACGCCCGTGGGGCCCAAGAACAGGAAACTGCCGATCGGTCGGTTGGGGTCGTTCAATCCGGCGCGAGCGCGACGTACGGCGTCTGAAACCGCG
>CAISYT010000001.1 GCA_903889785.1 uncultured Caulobacterales bacterium | reverse complement strand
GATCGTGCTTAACGAGCCATCCGTGGTGGCTTTGCGTAATGTCGGCGGCCGCAAGGTGGTGCACGCGGTGGGCATCGAGGCCAAGCAAATGCTGGGCCGCACGCCGGGCCATATGGAAGCCATCCGCCCAATGCGGGACGGTGTGATCGCCGACTTTGAAGTCGCCGAGGAGATGATCAAGTATTTCATCCGCAAGGTTCATAACCGCAAAGGCTTCGTGAACCCCAAGGTCATTGTCTGCGTACCCAGCGGCGCGACCGCCGTGGAACGTCGCGCCATCAATGATAGCTGCCTCAACGCCAGCGCTCGCCGGGTGGGCCTTATCGACGAGCCGATGGCCGCAGCGATCGGTGCAGGCTTGCCGATCCATGAGCCGACGGGTTCGATGGTGGTCGACATCGGTGGCGGCACAACCGAAGTGGCGGTTCTCAGCCTGTCTGGCATTGTCTATTCGCGCAGCGTTCGCGTTGGCGGTGACAAGATGGATGACTCCATCATCAGCTACATGCGCCGCCACCATAACCTGCTGATTGGCGAGACCACCGCCGAGCGGATCAAAAAGGAAATCGGCACCGCCCGCGCGCCGGCCGGCGGCGAAGGTCTGACGATTGACATCAAGGGCCGCGACCTGATGCAGGGCGTGCCGCGCGAGGTGCGCATCTCCGAGAAACAGGCCAGTGACGCCTTGGCCGATCCCGTCAGCCAGATCGTTGACGCGGTGAAGGTGGCGCTGGAAGCGACTCCCCCTGAACTGGCCAGCGATATTGCCGACAAGGGCATAATGCTTACCGGTGGCGGCGCGCTGTTGCGCGGCCTGGATCACGAGATCCGAGACCACACGGGCTTGCCGGTGACCGTAGCTGACGATCCGCTCTCCTGCGTTGCGCTTGGCTGTGGCAAGGTACTTGAACACCCCCGGTGGATGAAGGGCGTGCTCGAATCCACCCTGGCCTAGGGTTGATAGAGTGCGATCGGAGGCGCCAAATTGGCCTTTCGCGAAAGTCCGCTCGGTGAACTGAAGATCCCGCTGACCTGGACGGCCGCCGTGGCCGTGGTGGTCGCGGGCGTCATTGCTGTCGCCCTGCTGGTCAGTGATCGTCGGGAAACCCTTCAGGAAGAGGCCTATGGGGCCGCCCGCAAGACGGTAGACACTGTGGCCGCTCCCGTTAGCGGGGCCATTGCAGCCCCCGGCCGTTGGACCGGCCAAGGTCTCACCTGGATCAGCGTCTATCTCTTCACGGCTTCGGAAAACCGCAAGCTGCGCAGGGAGCTGGACGAAATGCGCAGCTGGCGCGACACCGCCATCGGGCTGAAAGAGCAAAATGACCGCTATCAGGCCCTGCTTGGGCTGAAGCTCAACCCGCCGATCCCGATAGTGGCCGCGCGCGTGGTGGCCGATAGTCGCGGTCCTTTCGCCAATGCCCGCATCGCCGATACCGGGCGGTCGCGCGGCGTGAATGTCGGCAATCCGGTTATGAGCGAACGCGGCCTCGTCGGCCGGGTGGTGGGTGTGACCAATTCTGCCAGCCGCGTGCTGTTGCTGACCGACATTGCGTCACGCACGCCCGTGATGATCGACCGCACCAACGCGCGCGCCATTTTGACGGGCGACGGTGGGCCCAATCCTAAACTGGAGTACCTGCGCCGCGATGATTCAGTGAAGGCCGGTGATCTGGTTGTGACCTCGGGCGATGGTGGGGTGTTGCCCCGCGGCCTGCCGGTCGGTGTGGCGGTGAAGGATATCCTCGGCAATTGGCGCGTTGCCCTGGCGGCAGACAACGCCTCGATCGACTTCGTACAGATCATCAAATTCGTCGACTTCTCGCAGTTGGCCGACATCAAAGCCCTGTCGGAGGCTGAGATGCCGCCGGTGACGACCAAAGACCCCCAGGCCACGGTGTTGCGCCCCAATGCCGCCGTGCAGGCACCCCAGGCACTGAATTCACCGAAGGTGACGGCCATCGTTGCACCCCTGGCGCCGATGCCGCGGCCCTTGCCGAAACCCGTCTCGCGCCGCCCAGTCACGCGGCCTGCTGCCTCGCCCCTAACGCCTGTGCAGGCCGTCGCCCCGCCGCCTCCCCCCGTGGCGGCAACTGTGGCTGCCCCGCAGCTGATTTCGCCCGCCACCCCGCAGTTTAACGGCCGCCGATGAGCCTGAGCGCGGCCCGGCCCCTTAATCCCTGGCGCTGGCTGGCCCTGCCGGCCTTGATCTGTATCGGCGCGACTATGCTGTTCGCCGCGCCGTTGCGGGTGTTTGGGCTACAACTGCCCGAGCCGGTTTTTGCCATGGTCCCGACCTTCGCCTGGGCGGTCATCCGGCCCTCCGTTTTGGTACCTTTCGGGGTGCTGTTGCTGGGGCTCTTCCTGGACTCATTCTGGGGCGGACCGACGGGGCTGTGGGGCCTGTCGCTGCTGGCCGCCTATGCCACCGTGCTGTTGATGCGCAATATGATGAGCGGCCAAAGTCGGGCGATGATGTGGGCCTGGTTCGCAGGAGCGACCGGAATCGCCATGTTGGCAGGGTTTCTTTTCACCATGTTGGACAGCCTGGCCATCCCCAGCCTAGTGGGCGTGTTGTGGCAATTTTTAGCGACGGTCTTGTTGTTTCCTTTCGCTGATTACCTCGTCGATCAGTTCGAAGATGCGGACGTTAGATTCCGGTAGATGTCAGAGCCCTCTATTTTCTTCAGCGAGGTCAACGAGCGGCAGGGGATCTTCCACCGCCGGGCCTTCCTGATGGGTGGGGTCACGGCCCTGGGCATTACAGCCCTGGTGAGCCGGCTGGCCTATCTGCAGCTGATCCAGGCGCAGCGGTATCAGAAACTCGCCGCCGGCAATCAGTTCAACTTTCAGCTGGTTCCGCCACCGCGTGGGCTGATCCTGGACCGCAATGGCGTATATTTGGCTTCTAACCGCCCCAATTTTCGCCTGCTGGTGGCCCGCGAGCGGGGGATGGATGTCGATAAGACCGTCGATAAGGTGGCGCAATTAGTGCCTCTCGAGCCAGATCGCATCCTGCGGCTGAAGCGGGACATCAAGCGTGCAGCGCTCAAACAGCCCGTCTCTGTCATGGAGGATATGACCTGGGAGGAGTTTTCACGCGTCAATGTGCGCGCGCCCGAACTGCCCGGCGTTACCGCCGACATGGGTGAGGTGCGGGTTTATCCCTACGGCGGGGCCTTCGCGCATGTGATCGGCTATGTGGCCAAGGTTAACGATCGAGATCTGGCGGCGGCAGGACCCAACCCTGATCCGGTGCTGCTCAATCCGGGATTTCGCGTTGGACGCCAGGGGGTAGAACGCGCTTTCGACCAGCCGTTGCGCGGCCGCGCCGGCGCGACCAAAGCCGAGGTCGACGCCCGGGGCCGTGTGGTTAAGATGGACCCGGAAGGCGACATTCCGGCCACCAAGGGCAAGGAAATCCGCCTGACGCTGGATGCCGATATCCAAAACCGCGCCCTGGAGGTGTTTGGCGAGGAGAGTGGGGCGGCGGTGGTGATGGACTGCCGCAGCGGCGACGTGCTGTGCATGGTCTCAGCGCCCAGCTTTGATGCCAACCGTTTTGTCCGCGGACTGCTGGGCGCGGAATACAAGGCGCTGTCAGAATATGAGCGCAAGCCGCTGCTCGACAAGGCGCTGTCGGGCACCTATCCGCCCGGCTCGACCTTCAAGACCATGGTGGCGCTGGCGGCGCTGGAAAACGGGTTCGATCCGAACCAGACCTACACCTGCCACGGCGTTTTCCCGTTTGGTAACCGGGTGTTCCACTGTGACAAGTCGCACGGTACCTTGAACATGCACGACGCGATCAAGACCTCTTGTGATGTCTACTTCTATCAGGCGGCCTTGAGCTGCGGCCCCGATAAGATCGCCACGGTGGCGCGCGCCTTCGGTCTGGGCCAGATGTTCGACCTCGGTATCGAGGGCCAGAAACGTGGTGTCGTCCCGGATCGGGCATGGAAGAAGGCCCACTTTTCGAACCAGCCTGCCAACCAGCAGGTCTGGTACCCCGGCGAGACGCCAAGTATGGGCATCGGTCAGGGCTATGTGAACGTCAATCCGCTGCAGCTTTGCGTGATGACGGCGCGGCTGGCCAATGGCCAGAAGGCGTTGTTGCCGCGACTGGTCAAGTCCGTGGGCGGGGTAGACCAGCCTTCGGGGGCGGCGGTGCCCGACCTGCCGGTTTCAAAAGAACATCTGCAGTTCGTTCGCGAGGCCATGGCCGCGGTAACTGCAAGCGGCACGGCGGCCAGTTCTGGTGCGCTTGGGCTGGGCCCGATCCTGATGGCGGGCAAGACCGGCACGGCGCAGTCGCACACCTATGCCTCGGGTTCTCGCAAGACCGAGCATCTGGGCTGGGCGCTGCGTGACCACGCCTGGTTTGTTGCCTTCGCCCCCTATGACGATCCGCGCTACGCTCTGAGCGTACTGGTCGAACACGGCGGCTTTGGTGCTACGGCTGCCGCGCCGCGGGCGCGCGAGATCATGCGGACGACCTTGCTCAAGGACTCCGAGATTGTGAAACGCATCGAGGCGTCTGGGCAGGGGATCGCCGCCGCCGCGCCGAATGTCGACTCTGGCGCGATCGACAAGGCGGCACCAGCGCCCGACTCGACTCCCATTCCCGGAGTGGTCCCATGACGGCGAGCGCCCTGACGCGGCCTGGCGAACGCGATCGGCCAATAAGCAAGTTCCAGGAAATTGACTGGACCTTCTGCCTTGCGCTTTGCCTGATCGCTGGGGCTGGCGGGATCATGCTGTTTTCGATCGCCGGTGGGTCCTGGACGCCGTGGGCGGCACCGCACCTGTTCCGGTTTGCCCTCTGTTTCGTGCTGATGATCGTCTTGGCGATGATCAGCCTGCGTATCTGGTTCGTGGCCGCCTATCCGGTCTATGCGATTGGCCTAGCGCTGCTGGTTGCGGTGGAGCTGAAAGGCGACATTTCGCTGGGCGCGCAGCGCTGGCTGGACCTGGGCCCTGTGCGGATTCAGCCCTCTGAAATCATGAAAATCGGCCTAGTGCTGGCCCTGGCGCGTTTCTACCATGGCCTGCCGCCCGAGATGGCCAAGCTGTCCTTGCGGCTGCTGATCCCGGCCACGCTGATCGCCCTGCCAGCCCTGCTTGTGGCGCACCAGCCCGACCTGGGGACGGCGGTACTGATCGTGCTGACGGGCGGGAGCTTGATGATCTTAGGCGGGTTGTCGCTGCGGCTGGTCGGGATGGGTTTATTGGGCGTGCTGCTGGCGATTTGGCCGTTCGTGACCTTCGTGCTGCACGACTATCAGCTCAAACGAATCCTAACCTTCCTGAATCCGGAGAGCGACCCGTCCGGCTCTGGCTATCACATCCTGCAGAGCAAGATCGCGCTCGGGTCAGGTGGATTGATGGGGCGCGGTTTTGGACTGGGCTCGCAGAGCCAGCTCAACTTCCTACCCGAGAAGCAGACCGATTTTATATTTGCCACCCTCGCCGAGGAGTTCGGATTCCTGGGCTGTATCAGTGTGCTGTTCCTTTATGCGGCGATTATCTTGATGGCCCTGCGCATCGCCTCGATCAGCCACAGCCACTTTGGGCGTCTGTCCGCCGCAGGGATGACGGCGACGTTCGCCCTTTATGTGATGATTAACGGTGCCATGGTGATGGGCCTTGCCCCCGTGGTGGGGGTACCGATGCCGCTCCTGTCCTACGGTGGCACCGTGATGCTGACCGTCATGATCGGCTTTGGCCTCGTGATGTCGGTGCGCGTGCACCGCTATGACGAAGTGACCAGCGGTCGCGGCGCGCTGCTCTAGCCGATCTGAACCACGCGCGACTGCTTGGCCCGACTTTATCCAATGCGCACAACGCCGCTGCGCGCCAGTATAGCAAGGGTCTTGCGCCCTAACGGATGACAGCGCAGGCGACGCGGTCGCCGGCCCCGCCGATCGGCTGGGTTACGCCGTCATCGGCGTTGGCGTGAATGACCAGGGCGCTACCATCTGCGTCCTTAAGACCGGCGGGGCCATCCCAGGCGACCGTGCCTGTGAAGACCTGGGCCTGGGCCGTACCGTCGGCGGCCGCAAAAAGGT